>NZ_JBBEUE010000015.1:0-86383 GCF_037402435.1 Acinetobacter sp. NS-4
ACCCACGTTTACGTGTGGTTTGTTACGTTCGAACTTAGCCTTAGCCATGAGATCTTCCTTATTAAACTACTTATGGAGGGTTAGCTCCATAAGTGATTTTGGTTTTTAACTATGAATTAGTTTGGGCTTATAGTAATCGAAAGATTACTCGTCGTCACCTTTTTTACCGCCAGACTGGAATTTAGAAATGATGCCTTCAGCCACGTTACGTGGAGTTTCAGCATATTTAGCAAATTCCATAGAGTAAGTTGCACGACCTTGAGACATAGAACGCATAGAAGTTGCGTAACCAAACATCTCAGCAAGTGGAACTTCAGCTTTAATCGCTTTAGTACCGCCAGGAAGGTCATCCATACCTTGAACCATACCACGACGACGGTTTAAGTCACCCATGATATCGCCCATGTAGTCTTCTGGAGTTTCTACTTCAACTTTCATGATTGGTTCAAGAAGGATAGGATCCGCTTTCATGAAACCATCACGGAAGGCATAAGAACCCGCCATTTTGAACGATAATTCGTCAGAATCGACATCATGGTAAGAACCATCGAATAGTGTCGCTTTGATACCTACAACAGGGTAACCAGCCAATACACCATTCTTCATACGTTCTTGAATACCTTTGTCAACCGCACCAAAGAATTCTTTAGGTACAGTACCGCCGACAACTTCTTCAGCGAATACATATTCTTTACCAGCTTCTTCAACATCCATAGGTTCTAAACGAACATACACATGACCGAATTTACCTTTACCACCAGTTTGACGTACGAATTTACCTTCTTGCTCAACCGATTTTTTAATCGTTTCGCGATAAGCAACCATTGGTTTACCAATGTTCGCTTCAACGTTAAATTCACGTTTCATACGGTCAACAAGGATGTCAAGGTGAAGCTCACCCATACCCGCGATGATTGTTTGACCAGATTCTTCGTCAGTGCGAACACGGAACGATGGATCTTCTTTCGCCAAACGACCAAGTGCGATAGACATTTTCTCTTGGTCAGCTTTTGTCTTAGGCTCTACAGCTAAAGAAATTACTGGCTCAGGGAATTCCATACGCTCAAGGGTAATGATGTTTTTCTCATCACACAGTGTATCACCAGTCGTAACGTCTTTAAGACCTACACATGCAGCGATGTCACCAGCGCGAATTTCTTCAACGTCTTGACGTTCGTTTGCGTGCATTTGCACGATACGACCGATACGCTCACGTTTCGCTTTAACTGGGTTATAAACTGGGTCACCTTGTTTAAGCACACCAGAGTAAACACGTACGAAAGTCAAGTTACCTACGAATTTGTCGTTCATGATTTTGAACGCTAACGCAGAGAACGGAGCTTCGTCAGATGCTTCACGAGTCGCTTTAGTTTCAGCTTTATCGTCAAGAATACCTTCGATTGCTTTAACTTCAGTCGGTGATGGCAAGAATTCAATTACAGCATCCAACATACGTTGAACACCTTTGTTTTTGAACGCTGTACCACAAAGCATTGGTTGGATTTCACAAGCCAAAGTTTGCGCACGAATACCAGCAATGATTTGCTCTTTAGTCAAATCGCCATTGTTTAGGTATTCATCCATCAATTCTTCAGATGCTTCAGCCGCAGCTTCAACCATGTTGGTGCGCCATTCTTCAGCAGTTGCTTGAAGGTCAGCAGGAATATCACCATATTCGAATTGCATACCTTGAGATGCTTCATCCCAAATGATGGCTTTCATTTCGATCAGGTCAACAACACCCTGGAAATTTTCTTCAGCACCAATTGGAATTACTACAGGTACAGGATGAGCGCCCAAACGGGTTTTCATTTGTTCAACAACACGGAAGAAGTTTGCACCAGTACGGTCCATCTTGTTCACGAATGCTAAACGAGGCACTTGGTATTTATTTGCTTGACGCCATACAGTTTCAGACTGAGGTTGTACACCACCTACAGCACAATAAACCATACATGCACCGTCAAGAACACGCATAGAACGCTCAACTTCAATTGTGAAGTCAACGTGTCCCGGGGTGTCAATTACGTTAATACGGTGTTCTGGGAATTGTTTACCCATACCAGACCAGAAACAAGTCGTAGCAGCAGAGGTAATTGTAATACCGCGCTCTTGCTCTTGTTCCATCCAGTCCATTGTTGCTGCACCATCATGTACTTCACCAATTTTGTGAGATACACCTGTGTAGAACAAGATACGTTCAGTAGTCGTGGTTTTACCAGCATCGATGTGAGCTGAAATACCAATGTTACGGTAACGAGAAATAGGGGTTTGACGAGCCATGATTTCTTGCATTCCTAAATTTTGTTGTTTAAAACAGGACGCTTTAAGCTGCCAGGCAGCTTAAAGCGATTCGATGACAAAACAGTGAAAACTGGTTTGCCACCCTCCTGAATAGGGGCTGTTTTATCCGCTTAGAAACGGTAGTGAGAGAAGGCTTTGTTGGCTTCAGCCATACGGTGCACATCTTCACGTTTTTTAATCGCTGAACCCTTACCTTCAGCTGCATCAAGCAACTCGCCAGCAAGACGTAAAGCCATTGTTTTTTCAGAACGCTTAGCAGCAGCATCTACCAACCAACGCATAGCTAGGGCAGTACGACGGGATGGGCGTACTTCCATAGGCACTTGATAAGTAGCACCACCAACACGGCGTGCTTTTACTTCGACCATAGGACGAACTTTTTCAAGAGTAGTCTCGAAAAATTCAACTGGGTCTACTTTAGATTTTTCTTGAACGCGATCTAAAGCACCGTAAACGATACTTTCAGCAATAGATTTTTTACCATCTTGCATTACGTGGTTCATGAATTTAGCGATTGTTTGGCTGCCGAACTTAGGATCCGGAAGGATTTCACGGGCAGCGACTACGCGACGTCTTGGCATTTTAATACACCTATAAATATGACACTTCAGGTTTATCCAGCATGAGTACAAAGTGTCATGTACTGTTCGCTGGCCTTACTACACGTCGCTTGAATTTTACAAAATTAAATGCAGAAATCAGACAAGCGAGACGATAAAGGATTGCGGTTCTACGGTCTTAAGAAGTTAATCTAAAAAGATTATTTCTTAGGACGTTTAGTACCGTATTTAGAACGAGACTGGTTACGATCTTTAACACCAGCGCAGTCTAAAGAACCACGAACGGTATGGTAACGTACACCTGGTAAGTCTTTAACACGACCACCACGGATAAGCACAACACTGTGCTCTTGTAGGTTATGGCCTTCACCACCGATGTAGCTTGATACTTCAAAGCCAGAAGTTAAGCGAACACGGCAAACTTTACGCATTGCTGAGTTAGGTTTTTTAGGTGTAGTTGTGTAAACACGTGTACAAACACCACGACGTTGTGGACAAGCCTTCAACGCAGGAACTTTTGATTTTTCAATCAAAGTCGTACGACCCTTACGGATCAACTGATTTGTTGTTGCCATTTGGCAATTCTCCCGTTAATAAAAAGCCTCAAAAAAATACCACTTTTTGAGGGCACACAATTGTAAGCGAAGATAGAAAAATGGTCAATATTCGAGGCCATATCAAATATCGAACACTTCCTTATATGTAGGTCAGTAGTTGCGTTTTTAAAGACGTTACCCTAGGCTTTTTTGCACTCTATTTTGTAACTTTTTTCTTGGTTGGCTTGGCTGCTTCATTTTGTTCAGATTGAGAAGCAGCAAGTTGCTCACTGCCTACATCAATTCCTTGAACATCTGCCTGAGCATATTCATCTATTTCCGATTCATCTACCGGTATGGCTGGTTTTTGCGGTTCAACCTGTGCATGAGGTTCAACCATATGTTCAGCCAAATACTCTAATCCTTGTTCTACCCGCTCACTTTTACGTTCATCATCCACAATGGCATCATCTGCTTTCTTCTTAATAGTTACTTTGGCAATCGTGCCATGCCCTTCCACTGCTATGTCTTGATCAAGTTTAAGCTCGGCATTCAGATCAGTTTTAGTAAAGGGATTTAATAATCTTGGCGTTGCCTGTGCCAATAACTCCAAAGATTTCTCATAAGCCACAATAGGAGATAACTCCGCTCCTTGATGCTGCTGCAAATAACTTCTGGCATGGGAAAATATTTGCTGTGCTTTCTGATTGACATCTTCAACCAGTTTCCAGCTATATGCTGCGCCAATGCCCGCCCCTGCAACCGGGGTTAATTTACTGATCAATGAAACTTTTGGCAGATGATTCAACCAGTTCCATTTCATTTCACCATTTTGATTGACCAGCCATTTTTTCAGTGACTCGCTATCATTGCTGGAACCTAGCATGTTTTGCAATTGAGCGATGTCATGGGTTTGCAGCATATTGGACACTATTTTGAGTGCCATCAATACACTCTGTTTTTCAGCAATCTGCCCCAAGTCGATTTGTTTAAACACAAACTGGACAATATCCTGTTCAGTGTCTTTGTTCAGCTCAAAGCCATAAGCACGTCCCACCTGATAAATCATGCGTAGAGACATCAGCAGTGACAAAGGTACGTCAATCGCTGAGCCAACTACACCTGTAGCACCCGTCACGGCACCCTGTATAGAGGCAAGCCATTTATTTTGTTCAGCCAAAGCCTGGCTCAGACGTTTTGAACGTTCAACATCTTGAGTCAGTTCCTGTAAATCTTTTGCACCGGCCTGATCCAGCACGGCATCTACAGAACTCAGATTTGAAGTAAATTGATTTAAATGTTCAAAAAAATAGTCCGATACCTTGTCTGAAAAATCCGGTGAAACAAAATTAGCCACGCGACTGACCTTGCCGTACTGACGACCCAGCAATTGCCGCGATACATTAGGTAAATATTCGCGCATCATTTGTTGAGGATTATCATATTTTCTGGATTCAAATACGCTTTGAGAACGGGCACTTCCCTCAATGACATGACCATTGCTCAAGGCTCCATTGGCCTTGCCAGCACGTTCGGCAGCAGCATGATTCAGCACACTCATTCCTGTTGTACTGATCTTTTTAGCCACTCCCAAAGCATTTGAGAAGAATCCACCTGAATGTTTATTATTGGTATCTGTCATTCTTTACCCTCATCTTCTATTCTTACAATTATTGATAAATACTAGGTGTAGTCTAAGTTTATCTCAATATTAATGTGTATCTTTTAGTTAATTATTCTGGGTAAACATTACAGATACATACTGTCAAAATAGGCATAATATTTGCCATAAGAATTCAAAAACCTTTCTGCTATCATGAATACAACCGAAAGACATGAGTAATGCGCTGGATTGAGGTTTTTAGTTTTCTCCCTGAATCAGCTGCCTTTACTCAAAATATCACCATATAAGGGATCTGTAGATGAAGCGTGTTGTAATCACTGGTATGGGTATCAACTCATGCATTGGTAACTCTTTAGAAGATGTCACTCATTCTTTACAAAACGGGGTTTCTGGAACACGTTTTAACCCGACTTATGCAGAATTAAACTTTAAGAGCCATGTCAGTGCAGCAGCTGAACAAGATTTTGACAACATTGACCGCAAATTGAAACGCTTCATGGGCGTGTGTGCAATGTATGCCTACAACTCGGCACTTTCTGCTGTTGAACATGCCGGTTTACAAGTTGAAGATTTAGCCAATAACCCGCGTTACGGTATTACCGGTGGTTCAGGTGGTGGTTCAACCGCCTCTGTCATTGAAATGAACGAACTATTGCAAACCAAAGGTGCGCGTAAAGTTGGTCCTTTCTTTGTGCCGCGTAACATGACCAATACCATTACCGCAAACGTCGGTGTGGCATTCAAACTGCAAGGTGTAGCGCATACCATTACCAGCGCATGTGCAACTTCTGCCGATGCGATTGGTTATGCATATAACCTGATTCAATTGGGCAAACAGGATTTAATGCTTGCCGGCGGTGGTGAAGAAGATCATTGGTCACAAAGCTTGTTGTTTGATGCCATGGGTGCGCTTTGCTCTAAATACAATGACACCCCTGAAAAAGCTTCTCGCCCATACTCTGCTGACCGTGACGGTTTCGTAATTGCTGGTGGCGGCGGTTTTGTGGTGCTTGAATCACTTGAGCATGCACAAGCTCGTGGTGCAAAAATTCTTGCTGAAGTAGTGGGCTATGCAGCTAACTCTGATGGTGCAGACATGGTGGCTCCAAGCGGTGAAGGCGCAACACGCTGTATCCTGATGGCACTGGAAGAAGCGAAACAGCATGGGGTTGACAAGATTGACTATGTGAACACTCATGGTACTTCAACTCCAGCAGGTGACGTGACTGAACTGAAAGCCATGGAACGTGCATTCGGTGAAGGCCAAGTACCGCCTATCAGCTCAACCAAGTCTATGACCGGTCACAGCTTGGGTGCTGCGGGTGTACATGAAGCCATTTATTCTGTCCTGATGATGCAAAATGACTTTATTGCGCCAAACATCAACGTGACTGAACTGGATGAAGGTGCAAAACCGTTTGATATCGTACTTGAAAAACGTGATGCAAAATTGAATACTGTGATGAGTAACAGTTTCGGTTTTGGCGGTGTAAATGCTTGTCTCGTTTTCAAAAAATGGGAAGGCTAAGCTAAGAAGTGTTGATCATTCAGCCATGGATGATCAACTTCTGCCACACTGCCCTTTAAAAGGGTGAATGGATGGATGCTCCTTCTGATGCTTTCTTGTGGGTAAAAGCATTACATATTATTGCAGTCGTTTGCTGGTTTGCGGCCTTGTTCTACCTGCCACGTTTGTACGTTTACCATGCCATGAGTGAAGATGCGGTGAGTCATCAGCGTTTTGAAGTCATGGAACGTAAGCTGTACCGTGGCATCATGTGGCCTTCCATGATTGCCACACTGATCACCGCGCACTTTTTGGTGGATTGGGGTGATGCAACGCGTCATTACCACGATGCACTGTGGTTTTACCTGAAAGTCGGATTGGTCGGATTATTGGTAATTTATCATTTTGTTTGTGGTTATTACCGTAAAAAACTGATCGGCAATGCGCATTACAAATCACACAAGTTCTGGCGCTTCTTTAATGAAATGCCAACGCTGATTTTATTTGCCGTAGTAATTTTAGTGGTGGTTAAACCGATCTTCTAAGCATCAAAAAGCCCTCAATCGAGGGCTTTTTTACATCTGACAAAAACCATATCTGAGAGAAACTTAGTTCAACATTTCCTGATTACGTTTCATCAGCATGTCCTGATGACGTTTACGCATCCGCGGTTTATACAGGAGCTGATAGGTCACGGCTAAAATAATCAGCCAAATCGGACTGATCATCAGGGCACGCAAGGTATCGGCTTCCAGACTTAAAATAATCAAAGTAAAGAACAAGAACACCAGTACCACATAGGACATCCATATCCCGCCCGGCATTTTAAAGGTTGACTTGGCATGCAGTTCTGGGCGCAGTTTACGGTAACGGATATAGCACACCATGATGATGCTCCAGATACTGATAAACAAAATCACGCACAGCGAACTTGCTAAGGTAAAGGCTTCAACCGTGTTCGGTACAAAGTATTGTAATGCTGCCCCCGCCATAATAAAGGCACAAGAGAACAATAAACCTTTAGCAGGCACAGCACGCTTAGATAATTGTGCCAGGTTTTGCGGTGCCTGCCCCTCTCTCGCCAAGCCAAACAGCATGCGTGATGTTGAAAACACGCCACTGTTCATAGAGGACATGACCGATGACAGCACCACCAGGTTCATAATAATCGCTGCTGCACCAATACCCGCATGCATGAACAATGACACAAAGGGACTTTGATCCGCAGGAATCTGGTTCCATGGGGTCACCGACATCACAATGAACAGCGACAACACATAGAACAAAATAATCCGGGTCGGAATGGCATTCACCGCCTTTGGCAAGTTCTTTTCAGGGTCTTGGGTTTCTGCTGCCATGGTTCCAATCAGTTCCACTCCAACAAAAGCAAACAAGGCAATCTGGAAACCGGCCAGGAAACCGCTGCCACCTTGCGGGAACATGCCGCCATGCGACCAGACATTACTAAAGCTGGCAAGCGAACCACCCGGTGCATGAAAATGGTTAAACACCATAAAGCCACCAATACCAATCAGCCCTAAAATGGCCAAAATCTTGATGAGCGCAAACCAGAATTCAATTTCACCAAACAGACGTACGGCGAGCATATTAATGCCAAGTACCAGCAACACGCAGGCCACGCTGATCATGGCCTGTCCTGATGGCGTAAAGGCCATACCGTCAGGCAGCCAAAAGCCAAGATAGTTGATAATGGCTGCCAGGTCTGCAATGCCAACCAGTACCCAGCCCAGCCAGTATGACCAGCCAATATAGTAGCCTGCACCCGGACCAATCAGGTCATGCGCCATATCGATAAAGGATTTGTAATGCAGGTTGGAGAGTAAAATTTCACCCAATGCGCGCATCAGGAAAAAGAACATGGTACCAATGATCGTATAGATCAATAAAATTGAAGGGCCAGCCAGGGAGATGGTTTTGCCTGAGCCCATAAACAGGCCTGTCCCAATCGCGCCACCAATGGCAATAAGTTGCAGGTGACGGTTGGACAGTTTTCGTTGTAGTTCATGCGATGATGCCTTGGCATCGTCTGCTCGTGGTGTAGTGGTCATAACTGAACATCCTTTTAACATACGATTGCGTGTAAACCATGTGCTTTACATTGCCAGTCATCCCAACCAGCGACATTTACACGCCAGGCAGCAAATCGGTCTCAACCGCTTTGCTGCCATACGGGGGAGATTTTTGACATTAAGGCTGTGCCGCCGTTACAGCAATTTCAATCAACCAGTCCGGATTGACTAGATCCGCCTGAATGGTGGCACGCGAAGGTGGAGTACAACCTTTCATCCAGTCAATCCAAATGGCATTGACGATTGAAAAGTCAGCGAGATTTTTAATATAAAGCTGTGCAGACAGCAGTCGGGATTTATCGGTTCCAGCCAAAGCCAGCAATTCATCAATAGTGGCTAAAATTTCATGGGTCTGGCCTGCGACACCATTACCGGTATTTTTAGGTACTTGTCCTGACAAATACACCACCTGATTAAACACAGTGACTGCGCTCATGACGGCGTTGCTATTGAACTTTTCTATATCGCTATGGGCCATCTACATTTCCTTGTATCAATGAATTGAATGAATGATCTGATTTTTTAAAATTTAATCTTGAATAAAATTGACGCGTGCAGTGACAGCACACATCAGCTCATAGCCAATCGTGCCTGAACCTGCCGCCACTTCATCAATACTGAGCACAGTGCCGTGTTTCGATGTACCCCACAGCACCACTTCACTACCGACTTGGGCACTTGGGAGATGAGATAAATCGACCGCCAACATGTCCATGCTGACACGACCGACCAAACTGCTGCGTTGACCATCGACTAAAATGGGCGTACCTGTTGCGGTAATACGCTGATAACCATCGGCATAACCGCAAGCCACCACACCAATACGCATATCGGTTTCAGCAATGAACTTTGAGCCGTAACCGACGCTATCACCCGCTTTGAGCTGTTGTACTGCAATGATCTCACTACGCAGACTCATCGCAGGCTGCAAATTCCAGTCTTGAATAGAATGGCTTGGATAATCTGGAGAACTGCCGTAAAGCATGATGCCGCTACGGATTACATCCGACTGCAACTGCGGATGGCGTAAGATGGCTGCACTGTTGCTGACTGAACGCGCACCCGGTAAATCATGGGTGATTGCCTCAAACAACTGGCATTGATGCTCAATGCCGTCACGTCTTAAACGCTCACCATCAGCATCCGAGAAATGCATCATGTGAGTGATGCTTTGAACATTATTCAGTTGAGATAATTGTTGCCAGATGTCGCGGTAATGTTCGACAGCAAAACCTAAACGGTTCATGCCACTGTTCATTTTCAGGTAAACATCAAACCGGGCTGGTCTGGGGAATCGGGCTAACCATTCAATCTGATATTGGCTATGAATTGTGAAACTCAAATTCAGTTCATCACAGTCAAACAGGTCTTGCTCGGAAAAGATGCCTTCAAGCAATAAGACGGGGCCTTTCCAGCCCAGAGCACGAATGCGTTTCGCCTCTGCCAAATCAAGCAGTGCAAAACCATCGGCAGATTTGAAAGCTTGATAGACGCGCTCAATACCATGACCATAGGCATTGGCTTTCACCACCGCATAGACTTGGCTATTCGGCATTTTGGTACGAGCAACATTTAAATTGTGCTGCAGTGACTGACGATGAATCACCGCAGTAATGGGACGTGGCATGTTGTTCTTCCTTGAATCAATATGACCTAAAACAGATTAAGCTGCTGAAGGGTAACGTTGGATAGATAGACCTTCAGTACTGATGTCTGGTTGATGATTCATGACCAGGTCGCTGATGAGCTTGCCTGAACCGCAGGCCATGGTCCATCCCAGCGTGCCGTGACCGGTGTTGAGGAACAGGTTTTTAAAACGTGTTGCGCCAATAATCGGGGTAGAGTCCGGCGTCATTGGACGCAAACCGGTCCAGAAAGTTGCTTCTGCCAGGTTTCCACCCGGGAATAAATCCTTGGTAACCATTTCCAGAGTTGCACGACGATCCTGGTTCAAGCCATGGTTAAAACCACTCAGTTCTGCCATACCACCCACCCGGATACGCTGATCAAAACGGGTAATCGCAATCTTGTAAGTCTCATCCAGCACGGTAGACTGCGGTGCAAATGCAGGATCTACAATTGGAATGGTGAGTGAATAGCCTTTCACCGGATAAACCGGCAGGTTCAGATGCAATGGTTTGAGGAAGTCACGTGAATAACTGCCAAAAGCCAGCACATAACGGTCTGCAGTAAGGACTTGTCCATTTACCACCACGCCCTTGATGTCATCCCCTTCGAACACCAGTTTTTCGACGTTTTGGTTGAACTTAAACTCTACACCCAGCTCTTTGGCCAAGTTTGCAAGTGCATTGGTAAATAGGTAGCAGTCGCCGGTTTCATCATTCGGTAAATGCAGGCCACCGACCAGTTTATCTTTAGCAAATTCCAAAGCAGGTTCTACTTTGGCCAGATCATCTTTGAGCAAAAGTTCATGCTCCACACCACATTCTTTTAACACCTGAATGTCACGTTGAACCATGTCTAGTTGCGCTTCATTACGAAAAACTTGCAAAGTGCCTTTAGAACGGTTTTCATAATGAATGCCAGTATCTTTACGCAGCTCTCTGAGGCAGTCACGGCTATACTCTGCCACCCGGGTCATGCGCTCTTTATTAATCGCATAGCTTTGCGGATTGCAGTTCTTGAGCATCTGCGCCATCCACTGTAATTGCCACATGCTGCCATCCATATTGATGGCAAGCGGAGCATGATGCTGAAACATCCACTTGACTGCTTTAAATGGAATACCCGGTGCTGCCCACGGAGTTGAATAACCCGGCGAGACTTGACCTGCATTGGCAAAACTGGTTTCTTCAGCAGGCCCAGACTGACGATCCAAAACAGTAACAGTTGCTCCCTGTTGTGCGAGGTAATACGCACTTGCAACCCCGATTACACCACTACCCAAGACAATTACACGCATTGCTTATCCCTAACGCATACTAGTTTATTTCACTAGTATATTTTTTGATTGATAGTTTTTTTCACTGTTTTAAGCACTATAATCTAGGTAATTTAATAGTTTTGTCGCGAAAAAATTCTAAAAAAAGGAAAATCATAATGCGTAAATTGGATCGTATAGATCAGCAGATTCTGGATATTTTGCAGCGCGATGGACGGATTGCCATCAGCGAATTGGCATCTCGGGTCAATCTGTCTACCACCCCCTGTTCGGAACGGGTCAAACGTCTGGAACGCGATGGCATCATCATGGGCTATTACGCGCGGCTGAATCCGCAACTGGTCGATCGCAACTTGCTGGTATTTTTAGAAATCAAACTATCCGCCAAATCAGGCGATGTGTTTGATCAGGTTGCACGTGATTTGGTGGAAATTCCTGAAGTTCTGGAATGTCACCTGATTTCAGGCGAATTTGATTACCTGGTGAAAGCACGTTTAAAAGAAATGAGTGCCTATCGACGTCTTTTGGGTGATCTGCTGAAAAAACTTCCCTCCTCCGCTTCCTCACACAGTTACATTGTCATGGAAGAAGTGAAGGAAAGTTTTTATCTGGATCTACGTTAAAAGCCGAAAAAGCTTGATTCAGAGTAGATACCCAGGGAACTAATTGCTTGTATTGAGTGATCAAAAAAATTGAAGCAGATCGGAAAATTTGGCTATACGCGCCTTAGGTTTTGCCTGAGTAAGCTCTGCATCAGAGCCATAACCATAATCCACTGCGATGGTGTCTATACCATTGCTGCGAGCGCCAAAAATATCATGCTCGCGATCGCCAACCATCACGCATTCAGCCGGATCTAACTTTCCCTTTTCAAGGATATAGGCAATCAGCTCCGCTTTATTGGTACGCTCACCATTCAGCTCACTGCCATAGGCATAAGTAAAATATTGCAGCAGATCAAAATGTTCTAAAATCTGCTTGGCATAGATTTGAGGTTTTGCCGTAGCCAAATACAAACGGAAACCTTTTTGCTGTAAGGTTTGCAAAGTTGCAGCCACATCTTCAAAAACATGATTTTCATATAAACCGGTCACGGCAAAGCGCTCCCGATACCCCATCAGGGCCTGTTCAGCCAAAACATCATCCACCGGCACATTTAAAATTTTCGCCAAAGAAGCCTGCAAAGGTGGACCAATAATCCAGTCGATGTTGACGTCATCGGCAATCGGATGACCTACTTTGGCCAGGCCATAACGCGCTGAAGTAGTAATCCCCACTTTTGGATCAGTTAATGTTCCATCTAAATCAATCAAAATATTCTTAATCACCAACCGACCCTTCAACTTAAATTTTTACTTCACAAATACTATCGAGACTTGGCTCAAAGTTGCCTATACTAACGCAAATTTTGTGATTTAAGGACATCATTGTGCGCCCTACTGTACTTTGCTTTTCTGGTTTAGATCCATCGGGTGGCGCTGGCTTGCAGGCAGATATTGAAGCGATTGGCCAAAGTGGCGCACATGCAGCAATTGCCTGTACTGCGCTGACCATTCAAAACTCGCAGCAGGTGTTTGGTTTTGAAGCAACCTCCAAAGAGTTATTGCTGGCTCAAGCCCATGCAGTAGTCGGTGATTTACCGATTAAATGTGTTAAATCCGGTATGTTAGGCACCACAGACAATATTGCAGCTTTGGCTGAATTTTTACGTGAACATCCTGAGTATCTGTATGTGCTCGATCCAGTACTGGTGGCCAATAGTGGCGGCTCGTTAGGTGATCAAGCCACACTAGTGAAAGCCTTTGTGGAACTGATTCCACTGGCTACTGTGCTGACCCCGAACACCGTCGAACTTCGTGCCTTAACCGGCGTGGAAGATATTGACCAGGCAACGGCAAAACTTTTTGCCATGGGTGCTAAAGCTGTTTTAGTCAAAGGCGGCCATGAAGATACCCCTGACTATATCCGTAATGCTTTATATATAGATGGCAAGCTGGTATCTGAAACCCGGTGTCCTCGCCTTGAAGGTCAATATCACGGTTCAGGCTGTTCGCTGGCCAGCTTTATTGCCGGCCGTTTAGCACAAGGGGACGATTTAAAACAGGCGGTCAACCATGCCGAAACCTGGCTGTTTGGCGTACTGAAAAAAGCAGAATCCCCGGTGCCGAATGGCCAGAAAATCCCTAAACGCTTTTAAACCCATCTTCAATATTGCATCCTGATGATCTGCTCATGGTTTGGCTATGATCTCAGGTTTTTGCATTGTTTCTATTTATTGCCGAAAAATAAAGCATGTATCAATACATGCTTTAATCTGAGCATCGATTTGATTTATACAATCAGGTCTTTAATGGTGGTGCTGGAAGCATTATTTTTTACCGATTCAATGCCTTTTTCACGGGATTGCTCGCTTGAATAAAGTTGACTGGTGCCAATAATTTGATGATTTGCTGCTTTTAAATTGAAATAGGGTTTACCGTTTTTCGCTTGCAGACGTTCATAGCGGCTATCCTCAGGGCTATTTTTTTGCACTGATTCAATGCCATTCTGTACCGAAGCTTTAGTCTTGTACAATTCGCTAGTCAGAATCACTTCCCCATTGCCAGCTTTCAAAACAAAGCGATATTGCCCATCGCTCGCCTGACTTACTTCATACCATCCTGCCATATAAAACACTCCGCTTGTTATTGTAAAAGTTATAAAAGAATAGAATTACATTGTTAAAAAATACGCTATTTATATTAAATATAAATGACTTTTTATTTCAAAAAAAGCACATTTTATGATCACAATTTAAATCTAGATGGATATGATTTATCGCATTAAAAGGACACTGAGCTATTCTTATCAAAACCCAGTTTTCTCCAAGTACAGTTCCGATCGCAGCCCAATAACAGGCCGCCAAGAGAATAAATTGCCCATCTATTCTCTCTCTGGCTGTTGATTAAATAGGCAGACTAGCCTTAAACAATTTTTTTAGCGTAGGTCGCTTTCTGCATTTCCAATATTTCCACACAAATCTGTACATTGACTTGGCTTTGGGCTGGCATGTGCTGTTCAAGGGTGTGCAGAATCACTTGAGCAATTTGCTGTTGTAACTCTACACTACGTCCAGTCAATAAAGAAACTTTGGCATGAACATAGGCTTGTGAAGCATCTCCCAAACCAATGACATAATCGTGCTGGCAAATGGCACGACTTTTTAGCTCATTCGCGGCAGTGACATAAGCTCCCTCAACCAGGGCCTGATTTAAAGCAAGCAAGAGGGGTTTTGGTTCAAAATTTTCTACATTGTCTGAATATTCAAGATGGATATGCGGCATAACAACAATTCTTTAAGATGAATGACTATAGTTATAGCATGAGGGTGCTTTAATCATAAAACAGATCTGTCAATGTTTAATCAACAATGCTTCTGATAAAAACCAGTAATATGATAATTCATGCAGTCACTACTTCATAAAAAAAGCTCCGGCATGTTGCCAGAGCTTTTTTGGTTTTTAATGTAGCGAATTAAGCTTTTTTCACAAATTCAGATTTTAATTTCATGGCACCAAAGCCATCCACTTTACAGTCCAAATCATGACCATCACTTGAGTCAGGCAATAAACGAATGTTCTTTGCTTTGGTCCCAACTTTAATCACCGATGAAGAACCTTTAATTTTCAGATCTTTAATCAGGGTAACAGTATCGCCATCAGCAAGCACATTGCCATTTGCATCTTTAATAATTGTAGCCTGTTCAGCACTGCTTTCGCCTTGTTTCCACTCATGAGCGCATTCTGGGCAAATCAGTAAATCGCCATCTTG
Source organism: Acinetobacter sp. NS-4 (assembly GCF_037402435.1). Lineage (NCBI taxonomy): Bacteria > Pseudomonadati > Pseudomonadota > Gammaproteobacteria > Moraxellales > Moraxellaceae > Acinetobacter > Acinetobacter sp. NS-4. The sequence goes on from NZ_JBBEUE010000015.1 coordinate 15,334, forward strand.
ATAAGCATATTCTGAATTACATTTGGGGCAATTTGGCAAAGACATAAAAAAACCTCAAAAACGCTACTATAGCATTTTATCCGCAACACGCCTGCTAAAACCTTATATAAATTATGGAATAAAACTGCTCATCAGATGCTTTCAGCTTTCCTCTAAAACCTTTTTAAGTACAATAACATGGTTATATTTTTCACTTTTTGCTGCAGTGATGAGGCTAATTTTTTCCTGTTTAGCGATTTCGCTAATTTGCTGCAATAGCGCTACTTGTTGCTGCAATTCAGCTCTGTAACGTTGCTGAAATTCGTCCCAATGTTCGGGGTCATGCCCATACCATTTTCGCAGCTCAGTCGAAGGGGTAATGTTCTTGAGCCACAGATCAATTTTAGCATCTTCCTTTTTAATGCCTCTGGGCCACAACCGGTCAACCAAAATCCGCTTTCCATCTGAAGCTAGAACTTCAGCATAGGCACGTTTGATTTGAATTTGCATTGCAAGCTGCTACTGATCTGGAATTTCAGCATTGACCAGTAAAGCCAGCAATTGCAAGGATTCCTGCCATCCCAAATAGCATGCTTCAACAGGAATAACATCGGGAATGCCAGATTGGGTAATATGCACTTCCGTTCCAACAGAAACTGCTTTTAATTGAATGCTTACTTCAATGTTTCCGGGCAAATTGGGATCATCGAACTGGTCGCTATAGCGCAACAATTGGTTGGGAATGATTTCATGATAGATGCCAGCAAAGGAGTGGCTGGAACCGGTAGAAAAATTGCTAAACGACATTTTGTAAGTCCCACCGACTTTGGCATCCAGATGATGAACCTTAGCGGTAAAACCATGTGGCGCCATCCATTTAACCAGAGCATCCGGGTCAATAAATGCTTTAAAAACCCGTTCTGGTGGTGCGGTAAATACACGGTGCAGTTTCACTGTATTGCTTTCAGTCATTTGCGAACCTCGTCTTATTGTTATTTTTAAAATGCAAGTTGATTGCGGTTATTCTCTGATGCTGTAGGGCTTTAATACGATATTAAGCAGGGTTTTCACTTCCTTGTTAATCAGCAATTAAAATATCCCTAAACAGTATAGGTCTAAAAACAGCTACATTCAGGCAGGTATTTTTAGTCTGAGTGTAAAATCCGGCTGTGAGTATTTAATCTGGCATGTCATCAATATCATTGGGTTCTGTGCGGGGCTGGATGTTCATACAGTGCCGAAAACAGGATGAACGTTCATACGCCTGCATACGTACCCGCATGATCGAACCTAAAGGCTGGTGTTCTTTTATACCATGCCAAGGATTGAAAGACAGCACGTCATCTGAATAGACTCGACGTGCCGGACTAAAGGTCTTCTGCTTGGGAAAATGTAAAGTACCAATGACTTGATGCGGTGATTCATCTTCATCCCACAACACGGCGGCATCTTCGACAGGCATACGGTCCAGATGGGTACATAGCTGGGCACGAATCGCATATTCAGCGGTATTACGTTTAAAAAAATCCTGTACCAGATCACGTATGCTGGAATCATCTTGAATTTGCATCGTTATGCTGGTCAGCTGCTTCACCGATTCAGATTCAGGCGCCACACTGATTTTGGCAATATAGTTGCCATAACGTAGGGCTGCCATACTGTGATAGGTTTCCCCAAGTATATGATGCTGACTACGCGTCAGTCCCTGGATAGTCGCAGAGGCCGGCAAGCCTGCACGATTGACCAGACCCCACGCATAACTCCTCGAAAACCATGCATGACCAGTTCAGGTGCCCTTTCCCCTTCAGTAATAAAAGGCAGCATTTGCATATATTTGCGTACCGTTCCAAAAACCAGCACCGGAATATTGACCAGCAGAAAGTCCTGATTTTTTCCATCACTTGAATCTTCTGGTAATAAGCGCTCGCCCGGCACATTTAAAATTTTAGCTGCAAAACCATGTGGAGCCGGCGTTCTGTCACTTCGCAAATCACCCGGTGCAGCAGACAGACGGACTATGACATCATAATAACCAGGATGGGCAAAAACTCCCTGCGCCAGGTAATCTGGCAGGTTTTCAGGAATGGTCAAAATGCCTTTTAAGAAACCGTGGGATTTAGCATGTGCATCTCGAACTGCATGACGATGCTTGTCAAAAACCTGAATATGGGTTTGAGCCATATGCTCTACAATGTACTGAATATCTTCTTCTTCATTTTCCTGTTTTTGTTCTACCTCTGGACGATAGGCCACATAATTATTGACTGCCATGCGGTGCTCCTTTCGATTCTTCGAATATGGATGAACTGCTTTTTAAAATTTATGTATTAATCTAGCAAGGAGTACTCATTATAAATGCAGTGCTTAGTAAATAATTTGAGTGTGTTTAGTAAACAAATGGGCAGATAAAATTAAGATGATGGGTTCTAAGAAAGATAAAATAATGAAGAAAAATTTTATTTTTAAATTTCAAATCAGAAATTTAAGCAGCAATATCTACAAGATTAAGAACAGACTGAATGTAATCATCCAAAAAGGTTCATTTTTAACTATGCCCTGTTCAGTTTTAATTCATTGATAATGATTTCATAAAATCCAAGTGTTAAAAAAGCCCTAAACATTAGAACTTTTAGGGCTTTTTTAAAAAGGTAAAATCAGATTTTGGATGAACCCCGATGAATTCAGACAGGCTATAAATATTAACAAAATGAATTAACTTCTAATTTCGCCTTCTAAATCTTCGTCATCATAAACATAGGCCATGCAACCCCAGCCATCGTATTCACCGCCATGCTGTTCAGCAATACTGCCAAACCACTCTTCAAGGTCGACAATGTCTGAATATTCAGGTTCCATATACACATAGATCGTGATAATCCACTCGACCGTGTCAGCGTCTTCATCTTCAAACAGGCTGATTTTTTGTTCTTCTTTCAGCAGATAAAGTGCGCATTTTTCTGCCTGTTCTTGAGTTTGAAAAGCGATGGAAAATTCAATTTCATGGGCTTCGGTCAAGTCGTCGCCATCTTCAGCCATTTGCCAAAGTACATTACCGTTTTCGTCATCGGGAAATTGTTCAAAATCGCGTGTCATGGAGCGCTTCCTTATTGTAATCAGGTACAAGCTATATCATGCTACACAGATTAGCTCAAGTTTGTTTCAGTTTCTCGATTTAACTGCGTCAATATTACTGAGGAAGCATTTCTTTCTTTGTAAATTCTTATTTTAATAGATAGGCTGTTGTTAGCCTTTTATCATCTGTTGTTAGCCTTCTATCATCTGTTCTTGCAACTCACTTTGTTCAGCCTGTTGCTGTGCCTTAAATGCTAAAACCAGGCCTGCAAACTTTAACTCTTCCAGACGTAACTTTAAAAATGATTCATTAATTCGGGCATGACTGAATGCTGTTCCATAATGATTGATCAGGATAAAGTCATCTTGCAGTGCCTGAATAAACTCCCCCATCGTGTCATGAGTCAGTTGTGATAAATACAGATCGGCCTTACTGTTAAACACATGCGTAACCAGAGCGACAGCCGAAAGCCTGCGCTTTTCTTCAACATAATCACATTGTCCCACCGTGTTTGCGGCAATGGCATTTTTTATTTTACGGCGCACTTCCTTTAACTGCTGCACGGCATGGATTCCATCATAGCCATCAATTAACTGATCCAAAACTGTTTGTGCAGGATATAAATATTGGATGCCATAACCATGAATCTTATTTTCCAATGCTTTCGAAATTGCCGCTAAGTTTTCTTGTTCTACCGCTTGATTATAAACACCACCTAATCGTTCTCTCGCCTGGGCTTCCAGGTTAAGTCGGCTATTTTTTTCCAGTTTTTCCAGATAATGTCGTACACTTTCAATCTCTGCCTTGATTTTTTCCAGCAGAAACGCTGCTTCAGTTTTAGTGACTTCTACAAAACTCTCGACCTGGTTTTTTCGCTCTGCAACATAGTCTTCAATATCTAAAACACCCTGATACTGACTGAGCTTTTCAACCTTGTTTTTTAAATTTCCAATCTCTATACGACAGGTATTCAATTGATGATGCAGCGCATCGTTTTGCTGCTCATGCTCTGCCAGATTATTGCGCGTGCGATCCAGATTCACCTGTAAAGACTCAAGGTTGAGCTGTTTTTTTCTTATTCGTATGATTGCCCGATAAAGCAATCCCACCAAAATAATGGTGGTCAGGATATATAGATAAATCATTATTATTATCTCAAAATTATTCTTTCAAAGAAATGTGACACATTATTTATTATTAATTTGTTTTTCAATCACTAGAAAAAGGGATATTGTGTGCGAATGATCGCACTTTTTTATTATTCCAAGATTTTCATCATCATAAATCAGTTAGCTGACAAGAAGAAGATAGCCTTCATATCATATATGTAACTTATTATTAAGATTATAGAATACTGAACAGATAAATACTTAAAACATTGATTAAAAAGGTACTTTTACCTTAATTTCAACATCTGCTCCGCTTAAAGGCTGTTTAAAAGACAGATAACTGGCATGTAAAGCCATACGTTTTAATGAACTTTGGTAGGGTTCTGGATGATAGAGCTTGTCGCCAGTAATCGGATGCCCGATATATTGCATATGCACCCGCAACTGATGCGAGCGCCCGGTTATTGGGGTCAGCAATACCCGGCTAATGTCTTCTGCTGCCGAATATTCCAAGGCCTGATACAGGGTTTTGGCAGATTTTCCCAATTCAAAATGCACAATTTGGCGCGGCCGGTTTTCCCAATCGGTAATTAATGGCACTTCGACACAGCCCTCAGCTTCAAGCTTGCCTTGAACCAGAGCAATGTAATTTTTTTTGACGGTACGTGCCTGAAACATTTTACTGACTGCCACTTCTGCTTCACGGTGTTTGGCAAACATCAAAATGCCCGAGGTGGCCATATCTAAACGGTGGGTAATTTTAGCATTGGGGTAGCGTTCAAGTACGCGAAAATAGGCACTGTCATGGTGTTCAGGCAAACGCCCCGGAACCGACAACAACCCGGCCGGTTTTTCAATCACCACCAAGTCTTCATCTTCATAGACAATAGCAAGCGCTTCCTGAGGCGGCATATACACGAAGTTATCGTTAATGGGCATAGTGAATACGGCATAGGGGAGAATGGGCGCAAAATAACAATCTCTGCTACCGCTGTCAATGCCGCAACACCCGGCCAGAATTATGCCTGATGCGATTTTTCCCGGGTGGTTTTATAGCTGTCTTTCAGGGTTTCTAGCTGACCATTTAAAAAATGGTTAAGGTATGCTCTGGCCTGATCCAGACTGAGCTGTTTAAAGGCCACATAATCCTTGTTTTTTAAGGTGACTAAACCAAACAGGTTTTTTTGCGGCGTGATAATTTCAATATCACTGTCCAGCTTAAATGCCAGCTGATCGGAAGCCGAATAGGCATTTAAACTAAGGCGCACGCTTTGCTGGGTATCGGTATCGGTTACGGTAAATGTGGTAATGGCCCCATTCATTTCCAGTTGCGAAACCAGTTGGCGACGCCAGTTGATTGCATCGAATTGGCTTAATATTTCTGTACTTTCAAATAATCCTAAAGCTTCTGCATCCTGCTCACTCAAGTGTTGCGGATGACGAATTTCCAATTCGTATTTTTTCATTGTTATTGGCTCATTTTAAAATGATCAACTTGCATTCTAGCAAGAGTTTTTTCAGCCGACTATTTTGTTTTTTGATGGAAAATCATTTTATATCAATTGATAAGTATACTTTTAATGATGGAATGCACATTCAGCTGGGTAAAATTTGATGCAGATTAAACAAATGAAAAGAAAAAGAATTGTTATTTTTTATTGTTTGGAAAAAATTTTTAGGGTGTTAGGGAAAACATTGGAGTTTACTTCAACTATCCCACTTTGTAAGTGATGATCTTATAGCCTATAAACTTATGATCTATAGCGTCCTAAGCCGAATCGAGACCTTTTGGGTAAGTACTACACTCACGTTGTACGCAACTGGCAGCAATCTACTCTTTCCGATCCCTTATCACACCCTTGAGACATATATTAGCCAAAGCGAATCGGGATTAATTTCCTAAGATTTTTGATTTTCTATTAATTTTGGGAATTTTTTCCTTCAAATAATTCATTCACAGAATTTTTTATCTCTTCAACCAAAATAAAGATTTTTTATTGCATAAAAACCAGAATTACTGGAATTTATCTCCAATATTCAGCGTACATCCCTGCTCACTTTAATCGGCAAGATAATAATCCACCGTAGACACTACCCGGACTTTCTTTAAATACGGCGTATTACTGTCGCGGTCTTCAATACTAAACAGGCCCTGATTGGCCGCCTTGATTTTACCTAAACGGCTTTTGGAATCTGCGGCAAATTTTTCTGCTACAGTGCGGGCATTTTGAGTCGCCTGTTCAATCATGGCCGGTTTAATGTCATTTAACTTGGTAAATAAATATTCGGTTCTTTGTCCTGAATCATCGCCACCAAAAGCAATGCCCTTTTTACCCAAGGCCACCAAGCGGCTCTGTGCAGCCCGTACTGCATCAATTTTATGGGTATAGACAGTAATGGTTTGATGTGCGGTATAACGCAGTGCCACATTGGCATCGCCGCCATATTGCTGGGCATATTTATCGGTGGTGACTGGAGCTCCGGTAGTAATTTCCGCGACGCTAAAACCTTCCGCTTTCAAGAAAGTCTGTATTTGCTGGGTTTGTATTTCCATGGTGTCGTACAGCTGGGTCAGATCCTGACTGGCAGAACTAAAACGAATCGGCCATACCGCCACATCGGCTTTGACCTCGCGTTCGGACAAGCCTTTGACGGAAACAATGCGTTCATATTGTTTAATTTTGACTGCACTACTGCCCAGAATCCATCCTGCTACAATCATCCCCAAGCAAATAAAAGCGCCTAAAACCAGTGCCGATTTAAATTGATTCATGGTTCTGAATTCCTCTTCTGCTTGATTTTTTATTGTAGTTTGACCGTTTTTTAGCTTGGAAACTGCTGTTTAAGTGATGCTCTATCCGCATGTTTGCACCAGGCTTGTTTTTTGTAAATTGCTCAATCCGGTTTAGGCTGTCCGTATTAGATAGAGGGCAAAAAATGGCACTACATTCAGCAGTAAAATGCCAATTTTATATATGGCCATACCACCATAATGAATGGCATCAAAAGTGGTGTCTGAGAGCTGGAACCACTTGCCATGTAGCTGTTTCATCCAGTCACGGGCAAAAATAAAGGCTAAAAACCAGATCATTAATATAATGTAATTAATCAGCAATGAACTAAGTAAAAAGCGACTCCATAAATCATCATTCATCATTTTTATTGTCTGCCTGAGTAGTAGCTTATGATTTCTAAATTAGCAGATAATGAACGGAAATGAACAACTGATTTGTATCTGTTTTCAGACAGTTAAATATAGTTTTATCAATTTGATTTTTAAAATTTTTATCATTTATTTTTATCATTTATTTTTACTACAGAGAATTTTTTAGGGTGTTAGGGAAAACATGCTGTTTCACTTCAACTATTACAACTGGGTAAGCTGTAACCTGATGCCTATAAATTGGTAATCTATAGCGTTCTAAGCCGAATCAAGACCTTTTGGGTAAGTACTACACTCACGTTGTACGCAACTGGCAGCAATCTACTCTTTTCGATCCCTTTCACACCCTTGAGATATAGAATAGCCCAAGGCGTGTGGGATTAATTTCCGAAGATTTTGCAATTTTTATTATTTTCAGGATATTTTCCCACTTTATCTGAATTTATAAAAAAATTTCCCAATTCGAGTGAAAATATCGTTTTTAATTGCGCCAAATCCATACAGATTGCAATTTTTTCTCTACATAGAGGGCTTGCATCACAAGAGATACCAGCCCTGTTGATCCTGTTATTTCTTCTTGGTCATTTCTGAAAGCAAATCCAGTTGTATTTCCTGAATCTTAGCCAAACGATCCCACTGATGCATTAAAAGATGATCAAGTTTTTCATGTAAATGCCGAATTTCCAATTCAGCTTTCAAGTTGACCTGATAATCATTTTGTGAACGCAAGCGGTCTTTGGCTTCCTGCCGGTTTTGGCTCATCATGATTACGGGCGCTTGAATGGCTGCCAAACAGGACAGCATTAAATTTAGTAAAATAAACGGATATGGATCTGCAGGATGTTTCACCATTACCACCGTATTGACCAAAATCCATAAGGCCAAGAAAATGGCAAAGCAGATCAAAAAGGTCCAACTTCCACCAAAACTTGCAATTTTATCGGCCAGTTTTTCTCCAAAGGTCCAATTCTGATCGAGCTTGTTCTCTATATTTTTGCTGATCAGCTCATGCTGTTGCATACTGTTCAACACTTCATATTCCAGATCAGTGACTTCACCTTGTTCAGATTTTAATATGGACTGCACATACTGCATACGATATTTGGTTAAATCGGCTTGGCATATAAAGTCTCCAGATGACCACTCCGGAAAATCCTTTGAGATTTCCTCTGTAATGACTTTTCGAATTGTTCCGATAGGAATCAGGCTTTTTTTAGGAAAGCTTTTCTTGCAGACCATACATGTTTGACATTCTGTTTTTCCATTCATAAGCGCGCTCTTGTTCTATTGTCACTTTTACTCTGTTTCAAAGCCACTATCCGGTTACATGGCTTGCAATATAGGCTGGGATAAATTGTATTGATTTTATACCAGCTTGCTGCAAAGACCGCTGCGTCTTTTCTACCTGAATCGAATTTTTTAAGCATCCTGCCGGGATTGATCTTGAATATTCAGATCATAAACAGATACCTTATCTAACAAATAGCTGATGGGTATGATGATTGATATAGGCATTTAAACCATCGCCATACTGGGCCAACTGTTTCATGTTTTCGACATGTTGATATCCGGCACTGGCATAACTATAGGTATAAATTTTTGATTTTTTCCTGAATTGAACCCGAATGAATTCCCGGCCAATTTCATAGTTGGCCACACCTGAGTCATGATTGAGATCAAGATAGTATTGCAATTCAGCTGTCCTAAAAACTGTGAATCTAGGGTTTTACATGGGGATAATTTGACTAATTTTCAAACAAAATTGAATGATAAAATCCTCTGCTTAAGAATCAGCGATTTGCATTTTTTAATGCTCAATCAAAATACAATTCATCAAAGTCTTTTATCTTAGACAGATAAATAGGTGCGAAATTGATTTTTCTCCATGTTTCTTTAAATTTGGGATCAGCTTCAGGGTCTTCATTTAAATTTTGCCGAACCAACTTTTTCGCGGTTAAAAAGTTAATACTGGTTTCACTTTGTATATATGGACCATGATTTTCTGAACTTTCATAACCTATCAGGCGCAGGTCATTGCCTTCTACTCTAAAGCTATATCCCCACCAACCATAGCGGCCATGTCCATAATTGACCAAGAGTTTGTTTTTCTCTATGCCCAGCATTAAATCTGGCGCGAAATACACGCCTCCATCTTCATTTTCTGAACTGAAACAGGACAGGTTTTGCAGCAATTTTTTGTATTTGCCATTTTCATTCAGCAGCACAATGAGACCACGGCGGTTACGGTCAAGCTTGCCACGGTATTCATCCATAACCCACTGCTTGGGATCTGTACTTTTGACAATCAATACCAAGTCATTTTTAGCATCTTTGTTTAAATCACCTTCAACTGCTTCAAACAGCACATATTTTTCAGGAATATAGGCTTGGTATTTGAGGCGGTCTTTTTGCAGTTTGACCTGTTCGGGTGAAGCTGAAGTTTGGGCCAGGCTTAGTGTGGGCATTGCAAGCGCCAACAGCATATAGACAGATAAAGTAAAGCACTTAAACATAGCAAATATGGCTCTCATTCAATTTATTCTTTTGTCAGCTGAACTGATGCCTTCAGAATAGCATTTACGAGCAGATTCATCGAAGACTCCGCTCACAATATATCAAATAAGGTCATCATTTTATTTATGTTATCTATTTCCATTTGAACCCATCAAAAAACCCACCAAATAGTGGGTTCTTAGACAGCCATAATCATTGCTATAAATTTTATTCTACACAGCACTTGCTACAGCCTTCCACTTTTTCAGTCGGCCAATTCATTCTTGCACGTTTATATGCCAATTCGTAATTTGCAAAATATCCAATCACAATCTGGTCATCAAATTTTGGCAGGTCTTCGCAGCCCAGTGTCGCATTATGTATATAGTGTATGCCTTTAGCTGCAGGTTGTTCATCTACAATAAATTTGATCATTGATAGTCCCCTAATAATTTTTATAAAGTTCAACTATAAATAAACCCATATAAATATTATGGATTTAATTCAATATTAAAATTATGCCTTTATTGAGTGAAAATCAAGCGGTTTTACATGAAATATCAGTGACATTCTTTAAATAAATATTTCTTAAAAATTTTGTATAAACATATATTTTCTTTACATTTTCAAGGCAGTTTTTTCCTGTTATTTTCTTGTCCAAAGCGTACCCAGCATATCAGCATAATAATTAGCATCCTGATACAGCAGGGCACCCGCACAGGCAAGGCAAAGACAGAATGGACAGTAAAGTCGCCCCAATTCATTCACCTGTGGAAATCACGGAATTTGCTATTCCGCCTGTAGTCGCGGTTGATACACTGCGATAGGATGCCCAACCAACAAAAAAGCCCTGTCGAGTGATAGGGCTTTTGTTTAAAACCAAGTCATGAGTCATGCATCTATCAAATAATTTCTTCTAACAGAATCTGATCTTGGATAAGCCAATTTTTCGGATGAGGGACACTCGCTAAATACACATTTGCATCATCACCTTTCATCAGCTTTTTGATGACATCCTTTGCCCATTCATTAATTCTACTGTTTTCATCTAAGCTAATGATAAATAATTTATTCTTTGCCTTACTGACAGCTAATTTATTGATATCAAGCAAAAGCGCACGAGAGTTTTTAAACTGAAATTCACTCTCTACAATCCAGATCGCTTTCTCTATACCCTTTAGCGTTAAATATACTGATTGTAAGTTTGGTTGAGTGCTTGCAGTAGGGATATCAACCATTTTCCCCACGACTACATCAAACAAAAACTCATTTAAGCCAAATATTTGACGCTGTTTTAATCCGTTTTCGTCATATTCTTTACTACGATAGAATGCTAAATACTCTTCGTCACCAGGACGATCATGTAGTGTTGTAAGCAGTAAGTTTTCAGCTAAACGTTCTATCCAATATCGACTGCGCTGAGCATGAATAAGTTTTAAATTGGGCTCTTGTTGCCTCTCGTGTTCTAAAGACTTAATTTTCGCTTCTTGGAATGCCAAACTAATTAATCTTTTTAGATCTTGTTTCATTGTTTTATCTATTGCCATTATTGGCATAAAGTATCATGAAGCAATTGTAACGTTATTTAAAATGTATAAATACAAAAAAGCCCTATGGATGAATAGGGCTTTTGTTCAAAACAGTGGGTAACTGTTTGATAGGTGCTGCTTAGGCAATCGCAATTTTATTGTTAAATTGATTGCCAAGGCATTTGGTACACGGTGGTAGACGATCAGTACCAATTTCTAAGTAGACGCGATGTCCACATTGAACACAAAAATAGAAGCCTGTTCCGGGTTTTTCGCCAGCAGTAACCATTTTTGTTCTCCATGGGTTTTAGAAATGGTAGAACCAGTATACCCCTATCGTGATGATTGTCTATTGATCATTTCGACAATTGATGGTGGCATTTGGGCGATAAATATCCAGAAAAATTAACAACCAATAAAATAAATCTAAATATTCTTATATTTTTAAATTACTTACCAAAAATTAAAGACATAATATCAGCATCTTGAACGCTATGTTTAAGCTTAAGAGAGTTCATTAAATATTTTAAGAATTCAATATACTTTAAAGTAGTTTCAAATACTCCTGATCTCCTTATCAACTCTTTTGCATAAGGATCTATTCTTTCTATTTCATTTAGATCAATATCACCATTCATTTGAATAAAATTAATCAAATCTTCTTCAAACTCTTTAAAATTGCTATTTATTTCGTTAGTTTTACAAAAAACTTTATACTCATTATTATAGAATCTCATCATAAAAAAACAGAAATCACTATGTTTTTTCATTGCATTTCCCGTTCCGAAACCTATTACCAAATCATCTCCTTCTGCATCAATTACACTTAGTGATGAATACATTTTATTTAAAACTGAAAAAATATCAGTTTGCATACTTTTAATATCTAAAATTATTTTTTCAACTTTTGGAATAACCCACTCTTTTTCAAATAAATCAGAATTTATATCATAAACCATGTTAATAACATTATCTTGAAAGCTCAAAGAAAAAATTTTATCAAATAATATAATTTTTCCATCAATAGATCTATTTACGAGAAATTGTGCAGTAAAATATTCCTGAAATGATCTATGAGTAAAAGTAAATCCAAGTCCATCTCGTTGCAATATGCAAACAGAATCCAATAAATCATTTAAAAAATTTTCTGAGTTTGTATTAGTATTTGAAAGCTTTATTGCATTATTAAGATATTTAAATATCTGACTTTCTTCAAATGAATATAATCGATCACAGTAACTGAGTATACAAAACCCCTCTAAACAACGCTTGAAATCATCTAAAGGCAGCTGTGAGTAAGATTTTCTCTTATACATACTTTTTAATGAATCATGCTTATTAAATAAAGTTAAGAATGCTTGCTCATAAAAAAGATGTATTTTATTAGGAATTTCAGCTATCTGCTCATATGTCAAAAGCATCATAGTTAACAATAAAGGATTTGATGCAAAACTTAAATGTGATTCATATAAGTTATTATCCAATTCTTTTAAAAATGATTGTTTTACTTGCCTATCATAATTTAATTTATTAATAAGAGTTAGAGCTTTGTTTTTGTCAAGATCTTGAATATAATATTGATAAAACTCTTCCCACGATGAAAACCTACTATCAAATCGACTGGAAATCAAAATTCTGATGCCATGATAGTTATTTGATAAACTTAAAATTTCTCTTTCAATATTTTCTCGTTCTTCATTATTTACTTCATCAAATCCATCTAAAATAACTAAAACTTTTCCTAATTTCAGGGCATATTCTAATTGTACCTTATTAAAAGATGGATTTATATTTACCATTGAATTCAATATAAAATTGTACAAAGACTTTTCAGGAGAGTTATTTAAATGTCTTAATTCGATAAAAATTGGGAAAATACCAATAGGCTTTTCTATTAATTCAACAAATAAACTTTTACAGAATGTTGACTTTCCACAACCTGCACTACCAAGCACAATTAATCTCTTATTCTCTTCTATTTCATTGATAAATTTATTTTCATCTAAAATTCTTGAATTAATTTTTAAGTCAGTACGTACATAAAAATCCTTTAAATTTACAGGCATGTCCCTATACAAAAGAGTTTTTGTTTTTGAATATCGTTCATAATTTCGCGCTAAATACTCTGAGAAACACAAATCTAATGTTACTTGAATCTTATTATTAACATCTTTCGTGAACCTCTTTAAGCCACTATATATTGGTAAAGTAAACTGCTTTATTAATTCCGAAATAAGACCTTTAAGTATTTCTTCTTGCACAATATTCTCGATATAAAAAACCCCACTTCACAGTAGGGTCTTTTTACAACAATATCAATAACTTTCGCTTAAATCATCAAGCCACATTCCCTTCCAAGAAGTCCTGTGCAAAGCGTTGCAATACACCACCCGCTTCATAAACAGAAACTTCTTCTTCGGTATCCAGACGGCAGGTTACAGGCACTTCAACAATCTGGTTTTTACCATCATCAGTCGAACGTTCAATCACCAAAGTTAAGGTCGAACGTGGCGCAATATTACCCACTACGCTATACAGCTCGGTACCATCCAGCTTCAAAGTCTTACGGTCTGTACCCGGTTTAAATTCAAGCGGCAACACACCCATACCGACCAGGTTGGTACGGTGAATACGCTCAAAACCTTCAGCAACAATTGCTTCTACACCCGCAAGACGTACACCTTTGGCAGCCCAGTCACGACTTGAACCCTGACCATAATCCTTACCTGCAATCACAATCAAAGGCTGTTTACGGTTCATGTAGGTTTCAATCGCTTCCCACATACGCATCACTTCGCCTTCCGGCTCTACACGCGCTTTTGAACCTTGCTTAATTGTGCCGTCCGAACGAACCACCATTTCATTAAACAGTTTCGGGTTTGCCAAAGTCGCACGCTGTGCAGTCAAGTGGTCGCCACGATGAGTTGCGTATGAGTTGAAATCTTCCTCAGGTACGCCCATTTTCGCCAGATATTCACCAGATGCACTATCCAATACAATCGCATTCGATGGTGATAAATGGTCAGTAGTGATGTTGTCACCCAAAATTGCCAGCGGACGCATATTGCTTAAAGTACGCGGTGCAGCCAATGCCCCTTCCCAATATGGCGGACGGCGGATATAAGTACTTTGCGGACGCCAGTCATACAATGGACTTGCCGCTTTTTCTCGCTCGCCCAAATCAAACATTGGAATGTAAACTTTCTTAAATTGCTCTGGTTTTACTGCAACTTTTACTAGTGCATCAATTTCTTCATCCGATGGCCAGATGTCTTTTAAGTAAATTGGATTGCCGTCTTTGTCTGTACCTAGTGCATCTTTTTCGATGTCAAAACGAATCGTTCCGGCAATCGCATAAGCCACAACTAAGGGTGGAGATGCCAGGAACGCCTGTTTTGCATAAGGATGGATACGGCCATCAAAGTTACGGTTACCCGAAAGTACCGCAGTGGCATACAGGTCACGGTCAATAATTTCTTGCTGAATTTTTGGATCTAGCGCACCCGACATACCGTTACAGGTGGTACATGCATAAGCCACAATACCAAAACCGAGTTTTTCCAGATCGTGCAATACACCCGCTTCTTCAAGGTATAAAGCTGCTGCTTTAGAACCCGGTGCAAAAGAAGATTTCACCCAAGGTTTACGGGTTAAGCCCAACTCGTTTGCCTTACGTGCCAGTAAACCAGCTGCCACTGTATTACGCGGGTTAGAGGTATTGGTACATGAAGTAATTGCCGCGATAATTACCGCACCATCCGGCATTAAGCCATCAGTACGGTGTTCAACCACGCCAGCAATACCTTTTTCTTTCAAGTCAGATGTAGAGACACGTGCATGCGGGTTCGATGGCCCTGCAATGTTACGCGTAACGGTTGAAAGATCGAAACGCAGTACACGCGGATATTCCGCCTGCTTCATATCTGAAGCCCAAAGACCAATTTCTTTGGCATAAGCTTCAACCAGTTTCACCTGCTCTGCTTCACGACCGGTTAAAGTCAGGTAATCAATGGTATTCTGGTCAATAGAGAACATCGCTGCAGTTGCGCCATATTCAGGAGTCATGTTGGAAATGGTGGCACGATCGCCGACAGACATGCTGTCTGCGCCTTCACCAAAGAATTCCAGATACGCACCAACGACACGTTCTTTACGCAGAAATTCAGTTAATGCCAACACGATATCGGTTGCGGTAATGCCTGCCTTACGCTGACCCACCAGTTCCACACCAATAATGTCTGGCAGACGCATCCAAGATGCACGGCCCAGCATCACGTTTTCAGCTTCCAAACCGCCCACGCCCACAGAAATCACGCCCAAGGCATCGGTATGCGGAGTATGTGAATCGGTACCGACACAAGTATCCGGGAATGCCACACCTTCACGGTTTTGAATCACTGGAGACATTTTCTCCAGGTTGATTTGATGCATGATGCCGTTGCCCGCAGGGATCACATCAACATTTTCAAAAGCAGTTTTGGTCCATTCAATAAAGTGGAAACGGTCTTCATTACGACGGTCTTCCACTTCGCGGTTTTTACGGAATGCATCCGGATCAAAACCGCCGTATTCCACCGCTAAAGAGTGATCGACGATCAGCTGGGTTGGAACAACCGGGTTGACTTTAGACGGGTCGCCGCCCTGGTCGGCAATGGCATCACGGAGGCCTGCAAGGTCAACCAGTGCAGTTTGCCCCAAGATGTCATGACACACCACTCGTGCCGGATACCAAGGGAAATCGTGATCTTGTTTACGTTCAATCAGCTGACGTAAAGACTGTTCCAGAATAGCAGGATCACAACGGCGTACCAGCTGTTCGGCAAGTACTTTTGAAGTATAGGGAAGTTTTGCATATGCGCCTGGCTGAATATCTTCTACGGCTTGGCGTACGTCATAATATTCGAGCTGGGTACCTTGCAGTGGTTTGCGGTAGTTGTTGTTCATAGCTTACCTGCCTCTTGAATCATTTTTTCTTTACTACGTAATTGTTGTTGCGAGTTACAATCGGTTCAACGGCATAGTACACCGCCGAAAAGCCATTTCCCAAATCTTTTATATTTCATATATTTAGATATAAAAACAGGTGTTTTGGAAACAAATTGTTACATATTTTTTGGGATATTTGCTCTAATCGTGCTTTTTTTGGAAAAATAGCGGGAAATAGGCCTCATTCTTTAGTATTAGATGTGCCTAAGCGAATACAAAACAATCTTGTTCTGTAATATTTATCCCAATCGTTTAAGTAGATGTAAAGCTTATATTTTTTATATTGCATTCGCTCTTGTCAGGCATTAAAACCTAAAAAATAGCGTTAAGCTGCAAATCTGATGATCTAGCACTGCCTTCGATGCTTATCTTTTGAATATGCTTGTTGGGTAATACCTATTTTTTCATCATTCCATAATTCTAAACCCTTGGAATATCGCGTCACAAAAGATATTCAAATGACAAAAAAATGATAAAGGGTAAAAATAAAAAAATAGCCATTCTTGGCTTAGAGCAGCGTTTTTAAAGCTGTCGATCTTGTAGTTCACACATAGTCATTTAAACAAAATCGCATATTTCTGAATTTCAGTAAAGCTAAGCAATCTGGGCTTTTTGTTTGCCTATCTGCCTGGCATGCTGCAAAATATCTACAATTAATGATTTGTGAAATATACCCAGAGGCTAATCATGGCAACGTCGACTGCTTTTACATCATTCACTTTAAATGGTGTAGATGCACAAAAATTCCTTCAGGGCCAAGTGACTTTAAATACCGAAGCCTTAGCAGAAAACCTGACTCGCTATACCGCGATCTGTAGTTTAAAAGGACGTATCCTGTTTGGCTTATGGCTGAAAAAAATCAATCCGGAAAGTTTTGAAATTGTCGTCACTGCTGACCAGGCAGAAGAATTTGCCAAGCACATTAAAAAGTTTGGTGCATTCTCAAAAATGAAACTGGAACAAGCGGGTCAAGTATTCCCTACACTAAATGGCGATAGCACCGATTTTTCTACCACTGAAACCGATATCGCTGCTTGGCAGCTTCAAGCCATTGAAGCAGGTCAGGCCTGGATTGAAGCGACAACGGCACAAGAATTCCAGCCGCAAGAACTGCGTTTGCATCAGCGTGAAGGTGTACATTACGACAAGGGCTGTTACTTGGGTCAGGAAATTATTGCACGCCTCTGGTTCAAGGCCAAACCGAAACACTGGCTGCATTTGGTGCAAGGTACCGGTGATGTTCCTGCTGCTGCAACACAATTGAATAATGATGTAGAAGTGGTCAACAGCATTGTAGTTGATGGCGGCTATAAAGCCTTAGTCGTAGCGAAACCTGCTGCGCTTGAAGAGCTGGGATTACAAGTGCTAGATTTGCCTGAAGCCTTAAATGGCGAGGTGGCACGTCCACAATAATATTCAAGTTGAGCAATCCCATTAAAAAAGCCTCCCGAATCGGAGGCTTTTTAAAATCACAAATTAAAATCGTGAAAAAGTTTGTTCATGTCTTTAATGACATACTCTTTAAAATGGAATGCACGCGCATGTTTTGCATCAATACGTGCAGTCTTTCCCTCATGTTCAAAGATATAAACACCATCTTCTTTGCTCACCAAAAAGTTTTTGCCTAATCTCATCAACAATGCATCAAATTTATCTTCATCTGGAATGCTTTCATCCTGATTAATCTGATCATATGCCCGTTTAATACCTTTGATGAACATTTATCTACTCACACATTGATTCAGCCGCGATTTAAACAAAGTTTGACTTAAAAACAAAGTAGCGTTTACCTGTTCTGCATTTATATCTGGTTCAGTGCGTTATAGTTTTAAATTTTAAGATGCTAAACAATACATGTACAAAGCTCTTCAACAACTTAAGGCTAATTTAAGCTCGTCGGCCCAAAATTTACCCAGTAGTGATTATGTAAATATCTATGAAATTTTATTGCAATGCACAAATCATGTATTTACATTCACATAAATAAACTTATGATGTTGTATGAAGTGTTCCACATCCATTTTTAAACACATAAATGGAATTATGTGCATGTTTATAAAAGGTTTTTAAAAATATGAAAAAAATTATACTTGCTAGTCTTATTGCTTTGTCTTCAAATCTAGCGATGGCTGAAATGGCAACCAAGTCGGTTGATCCTGCATTTGCTAAAGTAGAAACACTGGTTAAAGCCAACAATATGAAAGGCGCTTATGAAGAACTTGATAAATTAGCCAAAACTGGGAATGCACAAGCACTTTATAATTTGGCCTACCTGACCCAAACCGGTCAGGGCACAACCAAGGACGAGAAAAAAGCCATCAAGCTATATCAAGAGTCTGCAAGCAAAGGCTATCCGGTGGCGAACTATGTATTAGGTAAAAACTACATGACCGGCACTTTAGGTCTTCCACAAGATACAAAAAAAGCCAAACAGTATTTAGAAAAAGCATCTAAACAAGGTTTTGATGATGCCAGTGTAGATTTGGCAGTGTTGCTGTTTTCTGAAGCTACGCCAGCATCAGATAAATTGGCTTTGCAAAAATTAAATCCACTGATCAAAAAAGACAATTATCAGGCCATTCATGCCAAAGCTTTATATGACATCAGTCAGGGTTTTAAAACCAAAAAAGAAGAGCCAATTAAGCAAGGCTTAAAGAGCATTCAGGACCTGGCACAAAAAGGTTATATTCCGGCTTTAATGGCCGTGGGTAACATGTTTGCAAACGGTAAAATCGTTCCACAAAACCTGCCAGAAGCGAAAAAGATTTTTGAGGCTCTAGCCAAAGAAAATATACCGCAAGCGAAAGAATCTTTAGCTGTGGTGGATAAAATGATTGCTGATCAAGCCAAAAACCCACCTAAAGATGCAAAGAAAAGCTAAGCACTGAAAATCAAAAGCCCCAATCTCGGGGCTTTTTTATAGGTGTGATTTTGTGGTTATTGAAGTCAGCTAAAACTTTAAGCCCACCAGACGGTAATTAAAATGCTCACTACAATGAATCCAAAAATGGTGCTCATCAATAAGGGCGTTAAGGTTTTTTCATTTAAACCATAGGCTTGACCTAACATGCCAAAGATGGTCGGCATCGGTAAAGCGGCTATCAGGGTTCCGGCATAGACCATTTCCTGACTCACATCGGTTAAATAGCTTAAGCCCAGGAACATCAATAAAGGCATGAGCAGGTTGCTGGAAATCACCAGATAAAAGCTTTGCATATTGACGTATTTTAATGTCAATCCCACCATTCCCCCACCAATCGAGAACAAAGCCAAAGGCGAGGCAGTTTGCCCCAATAGAGCCAAAACCTGATCCAATAGTTTAGGAATATGAATCTGGAACACGGCACAGGCTATCCCCAGCATCACGCCCATAAATAAGGGGTTTTTTAATAAGGTCAGTAATGTACCCTTGATGATTTGTGCAAGGTTGGCTTTTTGCGAAGTTCCTAGTTCCGCCAAAATCAGTACAACTGGAATAAGCAGTACACTTTCAATGATCACCACCAAAGAGGTATAGGTCATCGCCTTTTGCCCCATCAGCAAGGTCAATACTGCAGTACCAATCAGCCCGGTATTCGACATGGCCGCACCCAGCGACAAAACCGAAGACTGCGAATGATTATTTTTAAAATAATGTGAAACAATAAAAAATGCCGTCACATATAAAATAAAAGTTACGCCGCTATAGACAAAGAAGTATTCGGGATACCAGATTTCATGCAAATCTTTTGCGGCCAAGGATTGGAAAAATAAAGCAGGTAGCGCAATTTTAATGACAAAAGCACCAACGCTATTCACCTGTTCTTTGCTTAAAAGTTGCCACTTTACCGAGAGATAACCAAAGGCCAATAGAAAAAAGATCGGCACGATGACCGCAAAGACCATATTGAATTTGTCCTTTCAATCAATGAAATAACAGGATCAGGCCCTGATCAATCAGAGCCTTCAAGTGAAACATTCAAGCTAAATTTAGAGATGTGGTATTAAAAAGCACGAAACAACGCTTTTAATCCATGCGGCTGACAACGCAAATATTGCGGTGCGATTTGAATATTTTCACCCAATTCTGCTGCAGCATGCCATGGCCAACGAGGGTCATACAGCATAGCACGAGCAAGGCCAATCGCATCTGCCTGCTCATAATGTAAAATGCCTTCAGCCTGCATCGCTTCGGTAATTAAACCCACGGCAATCACAGGAATGTTGACCGCCTGCTTAACAGCATGGGCGAATGGAACCTGATAATTGGCTTCCAGGTGGATGTTTTGATTTATATGCAAACCACCACTCGACACATGAATATATACTGCACCGAGTTGCTCTAGAGCCTTGGACAATCCAACCGATGAGGCCACGTCCCAGCTGTCCTGCCCTTCCATCCAGTCTGTTGCAGAAATACGTACGCCTATAGGATAACCTTCTGGTACTGCATTTTTCATCGCCTGAAAAACTTCCAGGGTCAAGCGAATGCGGTTCTCGAAACTACCGCCATACTCATCGCTACGTAGATTCGATAACGGCGACATAAATTGGTGCAGCAAATAGCCATGCGCTGCATGCAATTCGATTAAATCAAAACCGGCATCCACAGCGCGCTTGGCAGATTCAGCAAAGTCTTGAATTACTTGCTGGATTTCATCCTGCGTCAATGCATGCGGTGCATGGTCGTCCGGATTAAATGGAATATCACTTGCTGAAACAGTCTGCCATCCCTGAGCATGTTCAGGTGCAAACTGCCCACGGCCCGCCCAAGGTTTATCAGTTGAGGCCTTACGCCCAGCATGAGCTAATTGCACGGCAAAAGGCATAGGCGAAAGTGTCTTTAT
The DNA here is from genome assembly GCF_037402435.1 of Acinetobacter sp. NS-4. Lineage (NCBI taxonomy): Bacteria > Pseudomonadati > Pseudomonadota > Gammaproteobacteria > Moraxellales > Moraxellaceae > Acinetobacter > Acinetobacter sp. NS-4. The sequence goes on from NZ_JBBEUE010000015.1 coordinate 36,492, forward strand.
TTTTGTCAATAATGCCTTGATCTGATCACGTTGCGTATCATTCCACAGACCCAAATCGGCATAACTGATGCGTCCTTCAGGTTGCACTGCAGTTGCTTCGACAATACATAAGCCTGCACCAGACAAGGCATAATTTGCCCATTGCTGTTCATGCCAATACGTCACTTCTCCCTGTTCTGTTGCCGAATACTGGCACATCGGAGCAATCACGATTTTATTAGTTAATTTTAATGAGCCAAATTGAATTGGTTGAAATAATAACGACACTGTTACCCTCTTAAAAAGCTTTAGTTATGCTTAATCCTGCGCTCCAGTTTAAACCATCCGCTGGTTCAAAAAAGCGCCCATTCCCATCATTTACAATCACGGAACCGACATAGTTTTGATCAAATAAATTATCTACCCGGGCAAAAGTACGGACTTTCCAATCGGCCTGTTTCCAGACATAACCGGCATTGGCCGAGACGACACTATAGCTTGGTGCAGCATCGCTATTTGCATCATCGACATAGACTTTATCCATATAGCGCACATCCACACCTGCATTAAATCCGGTTTCCGGTTGCCAGCCCAAAGCTGCAAAAGCCTGATTTTTGGCGATGCCTGGAATCTTGGTTCCCTTCTGCACAGTGCTGTCTGGAATCGCCGCATCAAAAGTGGCATCAATAAAGCTATAACTGGCTTCAGCCTTTAAATGTTGCCACAAGTTTTTATTCCAGGACAGCTCTAAACCTTGGCGCAAAGTTTGATCTGCATTTTTATAGGTTGCCCGCCCATCAATGGTGCCTGCCGAGACAATGTCATCTTTGGTTTTGGACTGGAAAATGGCGGCAGTAAAATGACCTAAAGGGTTTTGACTTTTTAGCCCCAGTTCATAGTTGTCACTACTGGCAGGTTTTAAATTGAAATTCATGCCATCATTTGCGGAATAGGCCATTTCAGTAAAGGTCGGTGTTTCAAAACCTTTGGCATAGCTGGCATAGGTATTGAACTGGTCGTTGATTTTCCACGTTAAAGCGGCTGATGGTAAAACCTTGTCATAATCGGTCTTACCGCTGTCATCCGCATTGCCTGCCACAATATAGTGATCTTTAGACTCATAATGCACATTGCTATAACGTAGCCCGGCATCCAAAGTCCAACTTGGCAACACATCCCAAGAGGCTTGTAGATAAGGGTCTAAGTTCCATAAAAGATTCTGTTCATCACGGCGTAAATTACCTTTTACGCCAAACTGCCCATTGGCATTAAAGTTTTCATAACCTTGACGGTCTTCATCCATATAATCGAAGGCCAGACCTGCTGTCAGGCGTGTATTTGGTAAAAGATTCTTTCCAATCCAGCGGATATCTGTACCATAATAGCCACGGCTAAAATCGATCACACCACCTGCATGGCGCGGATTATTTTGCGGCGCTTGAGGAATCGATTGATATTGTGTGACTTCACGATGCCCTACATAAGCCATGGCATACAGTTCATGCTGATCAGTGACTGGTTTTGACCAGGTCATCCCGGTCTGGGTTTGATTAATTTCCTTGCGCACGTCATAGATATTGTTGGCATCATTGACCTGTTTAGGATTGGCTTGCCACTGTTGGCGGGTTAGGCCTTGCGGATCATCCGCATTGATGTCGACATGATTCACAATCCAGTTTAGCTTGGAGCCATCTGCTAAGTCCCAGCTCAGTTTGGCATTGCTTAAGACTTTATTGGCAGCGCTATGATCACGGTAGCCATCGGTATCGAAATAAGATGAACTGACCACATAGCTCGGCTCACCGGCTTGATCTGCACCGCCTTGCAGTACCACATCGGCACGACTTTTATGATGACTACCGCCTGAATAACCCACTTCAATGGAATCTTTGCCTTCACCCTGTTTGGTCGAAGTTAAAATTGTGCCGCCAGATGAGTTGCCATAGAGTGAAGAAAATGGCCCACCCAGTACTTCAATATGGCTCAGACTGCTTAAATCGATATTTGAGGTTTGTCCCTGGCCATCCGGCATGGTTGCTGGAATTCCATCAATATATAAACGGACACCACGCACCCCAAAGGTTGAACGTGCGCCAAAGCCACGCATAGAAATCTGCAAATCCTGGGCATAGTTTTCACGATTATTCAGTTGTAAGCCCGGTACACCTTTTAATGTTTCAGAAAGATTTACCCCTAAGTTATTTTCATTTTGCTTTTGTTCAACACGATAGACCGATGCAGGCGTTTCAAGCCATGCGGTATCTGTTCGGGTCGCTTGAATTTTTATTGTGGGAAGTAAAACGGGTTCCGTAGAACCTGTTTGTGCATATAAGCTTTGGCAGATACATGCGGTCAAGCAAAGCAAACTTGTATTCAAGAAACCCCGAAGATATTTACTTTGCATAGATCGGTACCTACTTTTTAAATTAGAAGATGATTTTTGATCCTAAGCCTAATACAAATGCATTATCGACATTATTGGTTGAACCCGGGTTAATCACGTATTGTAGATTTGGACGAATCATTAACCACTTGGTCGGATAATAGCTATAGTTCAATTCCACATTATATTCCGCACTGGCATCAAATACAGGGTTTGTTACACGATCGTTTACATGTACCCGGTTTACCGCTAAACCAAGAATATCGTTCGGCTGTGAGTCGAATAAGCCAATATATTTCACGCCCAGTTGCTGTGAATTATCCACTTTATTGGTGGTGCGATCATGCCAGGTAAAGTTGGCAAAACTATGTAAACCTTGCTTGCCAGAACCGGTAGAAGTCAATTGCTGCTCTACAGCCAACCAGCCTGCAAAGCTACGGTCTTCGCCAACAGTGCCTTTTGCATAAGCAACATCATATTGGTTTTTAGCTTCATCGGCCGTGTTGTACATACCACCTACACGGTAACTACCCGGTAAACCATTCACCAATGATTTAGGCATCCAGATCACTTCCACAGGAATAGTGACACCATCTGCATTGTCAGTATCCAGGTTCCAGCCGTGACGTTCCAAAGCATTTTCAGGATTAAATTCATATACACCCACTTGTGCCGCAATTTCAGGAGTCGCCTGGTATTTCACGCGACCACCCCATTGCGCAACCGGGGTATTCATCCAGATATTGCCTTGCCATTTACCCATTTGTGCTGCACAGAAAGCATTGCTCTGGAAATCACAAGCCATCACGTTAAAGTCCATCCCCATGCCTAAACGGCCGACTTTCACGCTGATGCCTTGCTCTTTAAAATTCTTTTCAATCGACAATTCGCTTAGACGAGTTTTTTGGTTGCCACGACCAAAGTTAGCCTGCACATTGGCAAGTTGCGGTGCAGCAGGATCTTGCAAATCATCCAACGTTGTACTTTGGCCTTGGCGTGCGCTGACTGCAGCACGAATCGTTACCCCATCCCAGCCTGCCAGTTTTTCCATATCTAGCGCCGAGCCTAACCAGAGTTGGCTGGCTACTGTTGCAGCATGATCTTCATGACGACCACCTTCTGCCAGATAAGCAGCATCTGCAGCAATATTGGCATCAAACTTCACCCCTTGCCCGGCCAGTTCGCTACGTTTACCGTTCCAGTCACCTAATAGATACTGACCATTTGGATCAAATGCTTCAGCGGCTTGAGTTTGGGTCATGGCAGCCAACATAAATGCAGGCAATAGAGCTAGACTAAATTTTTTCATGAGAGAACCAGAATATGGGAAATTTTTAGTTAAAATCAATTCATTGAATTGACATTATTATGTGAAAATTACCTAATTTTTAAACTATTATCTCAGCTTTTTTTTTATCACTTATTCAATAAAAAGTTATAAATTATTAAAAAAAAATAACTATTAACTTAATTAAAAGTATATATGTTTTTATTTTTCATTATTTTAAGTAACCAAAATTTCAACAAAACCACCTAATCTTTAATCTTTGATCTGCTATTTAATTAAACCATTTGGTTTATTTTTAAACTATTTATACATTATCAAAAAACCAATAAAAATGAGGCTTTACCCAGCCTCTTTATAATCAGTACTTGCATTCACTGACTTACAACCCGATATTAGCTCTAAATACGCACCATTGAACCGCATATGCCCGAATTACCTGAAGTCGAAACCACAAAAACCAGTTTATTGCCTTTGCTTGATCAAGCAGTAATTTCCGTAAAAGTTCGGGAATCACGCCTGCGCTGGCCTATTCCGGAAGATATCGAAAAACTCAACGGGCAAAAATTAGTCAAACTGACCCGTCGCTCTAAATATATTCTGGCTGAATTCGAACACGACAGCATGCTTTGGCATTTAGGCATGTCGGGTAGTTTTCGCCTGTGTGATCCCCATACGGAATTGCGTAAACATGATCATCTGATTATTCAATTTGAAGGTATTGAACTCAGATATCATGATCCGCGCCGTTTTGGCTGTATTTTATGGCTTGATCAAAACTCGCAAACAAAACTGATTGATACTTTAGGCCCAGAGCCGTTAAGTGAAGCATTTAATGCCGAATATCTGGCTGAAAAATTTAAAAAGAAAAATGTCGGGGCCAAAGTTGCGATTATGGACAACCATATTGTGGTCGGTGTGGGTAATATTTATGCCACTGAAAGCCTATTCAATTTAGGCATTCATCCTGCACAACCCGCTTCCAGTCTCAGCTTTCAGCAAATTGAACAGTTGGTTGTAGAAGTTAAACGGATTTTAAAACAGGCCATTGACCTAGGTGGATCAACCTTACGTGACTATAGTAATGCCATGGGTGAAAATGGTTATTTCCAGCAAACCCTGTTAGCTTACGGCCGTGCCGGTGAGATGTGTGTGAACTGCGAAACCACTTTGGAAAATTTAAAACTGGGACAGCGTGCATCGGTATTTTGCCCGCAATGTCAGCCCTTAAAAAAAGTTAAAATAGCCAGTCAGAAAGCCATTAAAGGAAGCAAAGCATGAAATCTGCCATCGTTCGACATATCCTGGTTAAGGATAAAGTGCTTGCTGAACAGCTAAAAAAGAAAATTAAGGATGGGGCTGATTTTGCCAAAATTGCCAAACAGCATTCCACTTGTCCATCGGGTAAAAAAGGCGGTGAACTGGGTGATATCAAGAAAGGACAACTGGTAGGCCCGATTGATAAAGCCGTGTTTACCTTGCCTGAACGTGAACTGCATGGTCCAATTAAAAGCCAGTTTGGCTGGCATTTACTGGAAATTAAATTTCGGATGGATTAGTCATCTACCCCTTCCTCCTCTTAGGAGGTGAGGAATATATTCCGCAAGGGAGAGGTAAAAATAAAAAACGGCACCCAAAGTGCCGTTTTTTATTTACTTGAAATTACAGGGGTGGACGTTTTTTCAATTCATCACGAATTTCGCGAAGCAATTCGATATCGGCTGGGGTAGTTGGTGTTTCCTCTACCGGGCCTTCTTGTTTACGTAAGCGGTTCATAAATTTAACCAACCAGAACACCACCCATGCCAATAACAGGAAGTTAATCAGGATGGTCAGAAAATTACCATAGGCCAAGACATTTACACCTTGTGCCTGTGCTGCCGCCAAGGTAGTTGCATTGTTCGGATTATCACCGAGTACTAAGAACCAGTTTGAATAGTCAACATCACCACCGAGAATCCAGCTGACCAACGGCATGATGATATCTTTTACAAATGAATCAATAATTTTACCAAATGCACTGCCAATGATCACACCGACAGCCAAATCCATAACATTGCCTTTGACAGCAAATTCCTTAAACTCTTGAATAATACTCATGACTTTCTCCAGTTATCTTTAAAGCTTTTATTTATTCATATATTTTGAGAACTGTATGACGCTGAGTAGTGCATTGATAACAGTTCATAATTCTCTTTAATTTACTCGGAATTATGTATGTTGAATATATTAAATTTCTAATTATAAACAAAAAAAATGCTACCACTGACGTGATAGCATTTTTTCAATCATTTAAATCAGTTCAAACTGATTAAATCATTATTTACCAGAACGGTTACGTTTACGTTCATTTTCAGTCAAGTAACGCTTACGAATACGAATTGACTTAGGTGTTACTTCAACTAATTCATCATCTTCAATGAATTCAAGTGCCTGTTCAAGCGTATATTCAACAGCAGGAACTAGAGTTAACGCTTCATCAGTACCAGATGCACGTACGTTGGTTAACTGTTTCGCTTTAGTTGGGTTAACTGTCATGTCGTCAGAACGTGAGTTAATACCAATGATCATGCCTTCGTAAACTTCTAACTGAGGTTTAGCGAATAGACGACCACGGTCTTGCAGTGTGAACAATGCATAGCCAAGGCAAGTACCTTGAACCATAGAAATCAACACACCGTTTTGACGTTTCGCAACAGTACCTTGTTTCATTGGACCGTAATGCGAGAAGCTAGACGTCATGATACCAGTACCAGAAGTCATGGTCAGGAATTCAGAACGGAAACCGATCAAGCCACGTGAAGGAACAGTAGCTTCAATACGGATACGGCCTTTACCGTCAACTTCCATATTGGTCATTTCGCCTTTACGGTGACCCATTTGTTCCATTACAGCGCCTTGGTGCTGTTCTTCAACGTCAAATGTAACGTTTTCATACGGTTCTTGTTTTACGCCATCAACTTCTTTCAAGATTACTTGTGGACGAGATACGCCCATTTCGAAGCCTTCACGACGCATGTTTTCAATAAGAACTGAAAGGTGAAGTTCACCACGACCAGATACTTTAAAACGGTCTGGAGAATCAGTATCTTCAACACGTAATGCTACGTTATGAATCAATTCGCGATCTAGACGTTCACGGATATTACGTGAAGTTACGAATTTACCTTCTTTACCAGCAAACGGTGAGTTGTTTACCTGGAATGTCATGGTAACTGTAGGTTCATCTACAGAAAGCGCTGGAAGTGCTTCAACAGCTTTCGGATCACAAATCGTGTCAGAAATGTTAAGCGCATCGATACCTGTTACACAAACGATATCGCCTGCAGAAGCTTCTTCAACGTCAACACGATCTAGACCATGGTAACCCATGATTTTTAAGATACGGCCGTTACGTGTTTTGCCTTCTTTGTCGATCACAGTCACTTGTGTATTCAATTTAACTGAACCACGTTGAATACGACCAACACCGATAACACCTACGAAGCTGTTATAGTCAAGTGAAGACACTTGCATTTGGAATGGACCATCAACGTCAACTGCTGGTGGTTCAACGATGTCTACGATTGTTTGGAACAATGGAGTCATGTCGTCAGCAAGTTCTTCTGGAGAAGGACCAGCAACACCACGGAGACCAGATGCATAAACAATTGGGAAGTCTAACTGTTCATCAGTACCACCAAGGTTATCAAACAAGTCGAATACTTGGTCAATTACCCAGTCAGGACGCGCACTTGGCTTGTCGACTTTATTAATAATAACGATTGGTTTCAAACCGCGTGCGAACGCTTTTTGCGTTACGAAACGAGTTTGTGGCATTGGACCTTCTTGTGAATCCACAAGAAGAAGTACGCAGTCAACCATCGACATTACACGTTCAACTTCACCACCAAAGTCGGCGTGTCCCGGGGTGTCCACGATGTTAATGCGGTATTCAGTGTTAGTACGAGCATCAGTCCATTTAATTGCAGTGTTTTTTGCAAGAATGGTAATACCACGTTCAGACTCGATAGCGCCCGAATCCATGACACGCTCGATCTCACCCGCGCGATCGCCAAGAGCACCTGATTGTTGCAAAAGTTTGTCTACAAGAGTGGTTTTACCATGATCGACGTGCGCAATAATGGCAATGTTACGGAGAGTTTTAATATCTGACATGTAAATTCGATACGTATTAAATTTGAGGGCAAATTATACAGAAAAAACTAAACTTTTAGTAGTGACAGTTTATTGACAGTTACAAGTTTTTTTGGCTATTCGCCTTTTTTTGGGTTTGTAAACGCGTGTAACTCGATTAGAATAACGCCAAATTGCTGCTGTACCTTCCTTACATGTCTGATTTAAAAAACTCTCCCGAGCAACAAAATCGTCTTGATTTGGTCTACGGATTAAACGATCGACCTAAACCATTTATCGCTTTTTTGGCTGCTCTGCAACATTTACTTGCGATTATTGTCCCAATTGTCACGCCCGGATTGCTGATTTGTTTAGCGCTTGGCGTTTCAAAAGAAGACACCAATATGATTCTTTCCATGTCTTTGGTGATCTCAGGGATTGCAACCTTTCTACAATGCAAAAAAGTCGGCCCTTTTGGCGCAGGCTTACTGATTGTTCAAGGAACTAGTTTCAACTTTATCGGTCCTATTATCGGGATTGGTTCTGCTATGGTCGCTGCAGGTATGCCGGTTGAAGCGGTGATGGCTTCTATTTTTGGTGTAGTAATTGCCGGATCGTTTATTGAAATGGGCGTTTCACGCATTTTACCTTGGGTAAAACGACTGATTACTCCGCTTGTTACAGGTATTGTAGTACTGCTGATTGGTTTAACCTTAATTAAAGAAGGTTTAATCAGTATGGGTGGCGGTTATCAGGCAATGGGTGATAAAACCTTTGCCAATGCCGACAACCTGATCATGTCATGTACCGTATTGGCGATTATCATTGTCTTGAACCGTGTCCGTATTACCTGGGTCAAAAGCTCAGCCATTCTGATTGCCCTGATTATTGGTTATGCCCTTGCCGGCTTCATGGGACATCTTAATTTTTCCGGCTTGAAAGATGCACCATTAGTACAAATTCCAACCCCAATGCACTTTGGTATAAGTTTCTCATGGAGCTTGTTTATTCCAATGGCATTCATTTATTTGGTGACCTCACTGGAAGCGATTGGTGATATTACCGCGACCTCTAAAATTTCCAACCAGCCCGTAGATGGTGCGAAATGGATGGAACGTATTAAAGGTGGTGTATTGGTCAATGGGGCTAACTCATTCCTTGCAGGTATTTTTAACACTTTCCCAAGTTCTGTGTTTGCACAAAATAATGGTGTGATTCAGCTTACTGGGGTGGCGAGCCGTTATGTGGGTATCTGGATTGCCGCATTATTGGTCATTCTGGGCTTACTGCCTGCTGTTGCTGGCGTGATTCAGGCTGTGCCACAAGCCGTACTCGGCGGCGCAGTCATGGTGATGTTTGGTGCAGTGGCTGCCTCAGGTATTAATATTCTGTCAGGCATTCATCTTGACCGTCGTGCCCTACTGATTATTGCTATTTCTCTGGCACTGGGTTTGGGTGTTGCACAAGTCCCACAAATTTTGGAACATCTTCCAGAATTATTCCGTAACATCTTCAGTTCAGGTGTAGCGACTGGTGGTATTGCCGCATTACTCTTAAATATTATTCTTCCTGAATCGAAGAAATAATTTCATTTCAGCATCAACTCTGCCCAGCATTGTCTGGGCAGAGTTTTTCAATGGCGAGATAAAAAATGGATCCAAGAAGTGAAGTTGTCATTCGACAGCATGAATATCTTTCTGGACGTGTGCTTTTAGTCAATGCACCGACTGATGATTTACTTTCCAATCTAGAGAAAGACATCACCCCATGTTTGTGGACATGGAATTATAATGAATTTCAATATTTTCAGTCTCAGCAAGCCGCTGTACATTTTGGTGTTGAGCTTCCTGAAGGCAGTTTTGACCAGGCCATTATTTTTGTGCCTAAGTCCAAAGAACTCTTAAACTACCTGCTGCACAATGTAGTCAACCGCTTGGGGTTGGGTGCTTCTATTTTCCTGGTTGGGGAAAAGAAAGGTGGCGTTGAGCGTGCAGCCAAACAGCTACAGCCTTATGGTAAAGCCGTCAAACTGGATAGCGCACGCCATTGCCAGTTATGGCAGATGACGATTGAATCGACGGTTAAAGCCAAAGCTTTGGCCGATTGGGCACAACAATATACTGTTAGCACGCCAAAAGGTGATCTCAGCATTTGTGCCCTTCCCGGCGTATTCAGTCAAAATCGTCTGGATGTCGGTACAGCGGTATTTTTACCGTTTTTATCGCAAGTCACTTCAGGTAAAATTGCCGACTTTGGCTGTGGTGCAGGGATCATCAGTGCTTATTTGGCAAAACTGAATCCCAAAAACCGTATTTTTGCCATGGATGTTGACGCATTCGCATTAGCCTCTACCCGCATGACCTTTGAAAAAAATAGCCTATCACCAGAACAGCTGGAAATTACCGCTGTTACCGGTATTGAAGACGCTCCTCTTTTCTTGCATGCCATTGTTAGCAATCCGCCTTTTCATCAAGGCATTCATACCGATTACAATGCCAGTGAAAACTTGTGCAAGACTTCACGACGTCATTTGAAATCGGGTGGCGAATTATGGATTGTGGCAAACCGCTTTTTAAATTATCCATTACTCATTGAACAAAGCTTTGGTCAATGTACCACCAAAGCAGATCAACAAGGTTTTAAAGTGCTGTTCGCTAGCACTGAAAAAAATCTTAAGGAACAACGATGAGCGAAACTCAATCTGCACATTTACAGCGTAAGCTGGGTGCACGTCATTTGAATATGATCGCCATTGGTGGTTCTATCGGTACAGGCTTATTCCTGGCTTCTGGTGCAACAATTGCCAATGCCGGTCCGGGCGGTGCTTTACTGGCTTACTGTCTGATTGGCATCATGATTTATTTCCTGATGACCAGCCTGGGGGAGCTTGCAACCCACAACCCAACTTCAGGTGCCTTCTTTACCTATGGCACCAAATATGTCGAAGGCGGTTTTGGATTTGCATTGGGATGGAACTATTGGTACAACTGGGCCATTACCGTTGCATTTGAACTGGTTGCAGTTCAGTTCATTATGAAATTCTGGTTCCCTGATATTCCAGGATTCTACTGGAGTGCCATTTTCCTTGCCGTTATTTTTGCTATTAACTCACTCTCTGTAAAAGGCTTTGGTGAAAGTGAGTTTTTATTCTCTTTAGTCAAAGTCATTGCCATCATTGTCTTTATTATTATTGGTATTGCCATGATTGCGAAAATCATGCTGACGCCAAACATGGTGGCTTTTGCCAACTGGACTAAAGGTGATGCACCTTTTGTTGGTGGCTTACAAGCCATGATCGGTGTCGCCATGATTGCCGGGTTCTCCTTTCAGGGCACAGAGATGGTGGGTGTGGCTGCAGGTGAATCCAAAGATCCTAAAAAGACCATTCCTGTAGCTATTAAGCAGATTTTCTGGCGTATTTTATTGTTCTATGTAGTGTGTATATTCATCATTGGAACATTAGTGGCCTATGACGATCCGCGCCTGTTACAGGCGGCTGCGAGCGATAATATCACCCTGTCACCCTTTACTTTACTGTATGAGAAAGTCGGTTTTGCTTTTGCTGCAGGTTTAATGAATGCGGTGATTTTAACTGCAATCCTGTCTGCGGGTAACTCTGGCATGTATTCATCGACCCGCATGCTGTTTGACATGGCACGTAAAGGTAGCGCACCAAAAATCTTTGGTAAACTTGATGCGCGTGGCGTACCGATGAATGCCTTGTATGCAACCACTGCAATTGCAGCGCTCTGCTTCCTCACCACCTTTATTGGTGAGCAGGAAGTATTTAACTGGTTGTTAAATATGTCAGGCATGTGTGGTTTTATTGTCTGGCTGGGCATTGCCATTTCACATTACCGTTTCCGCAAAGGTTATTTGGCACAGGGTTATAAACTGGAAGATTTGGCTTATAAAGCCAAGTTTTTCCCGTTTGCGCCTTGGTTTGCGTTTATTCTTTGTACCATTGTCGTGTTGGGACAAAATTATCAAGCCTTCCTTAGCGGTGACTGGCTTGGCGTGTTATCTACTTATATCAGCATTCCATTATTTCTGGTGATTTGGCTGGGTTATAAATGGAAAAACAAAACCAAGTTGGTTTCTTATCAAGACATGGATGTTAAGCCCATGAATCCTGATCAGGACTAACTCTACTGTTGTCATAAAAAAACAGCCTTTTGGCTGTTTTTTTATGTTTATGATCGTCAGTAATGTGCCAAAAATTCTTTTAAGGCAAAGCTGACTTCATTTTTATGGGTGGTACATAAACCATGCGGTGCACCCTTAATTTGCTCTTCTATCCCATGTTTTAAAAGTTTGACCGCCTGCTGACTACAAATTTCTGGCGGTACAATTTCATCTGCTGTTCCATACATAACCAAAGTAGGTACAGTAATCTGGGTTAAGTCTTCACCTAAATCTGTTTCTGAAAAAGCATGGATACAATCGTAATGTGCTTTGATTGACCCCTGCATGGCAATACGCCAGAAATTTTGTATCACCCCTTCTGAGGTTTTATTTAATAATTTGTCGTAGCCATAAAATGATTTAGCAAAATCCAGATAAAAATCGGCTCTATTGGCCAATAAATTGGCACGCATTTCATCAAATACGTTTGAATCTACACCGTCTGGATGATCCTCTCGCTTAATCATCAGAGGAGTTACCGCGGCAATGAGCGCGAGTTTAGTCACCTTTTGCTGGCCATATTTTGCCGTATATCTTGTTACCACTGCTCCACCGGTAGAATGTCCGACTAAAGCAAATTCAGTTAATCCAAGGTGTTCAATAAGTTGATGCAAATCTTGTGCATATTGATCAATACTGTGCCCTGCCCAAGGTTGACTTGAACGTCCATGACCACGTCGGTCAAATGCAATCACCCGATAGCCATGTTCTGCAAGAAATAACATCTGGTCTTCAAAAGCATCACTCGATAAAGGCCAGCCATGAGAAAAGATCACCACAGAACCATCGCCCCAATCCTTATAATAAATCGAGGTTCCATCTGTTGTTGTTAACATATGAGTCATTTTTTCACCCTCTTTTTATTGTGTATATGGGTGTTTATTAGAACAAGATCAAAATAAAACTGTGTATTAAACAAGTTATGCTTATGTAGCACGCAAAAAAAAAGCAGCCTTGCGGCTGCTTTTTCTTAAATCAGTTCAATAATAAATTATTGAGCTGCAGGAGCTTGTTGAGCAGGTTCTGCAACAACTGTACGGCTACCAGAAATAGTCGCGAATACACGACGGTTCATAGCACGGCCTTCTTTAGTGTTGTTGTCAGCAATCGGTTGATCCCAAGCGAAACCTTGAGTAGACAAACGAGCTGGATCTACATTGTATTCATTTACAAGTGAAGATTTAACAGAGTTAGCACGAGCTAAAGATAAACGTTCGTTCAATGCACGTGGACCAGTGTTATCTGTGTGACCTTCGATGCGAGCAGTAGCGTTTGGATATTCAACTAACTTCTCAGCAACTTTAGCGATTTCTGGTTTGTATTGGTCTTTGATGTTTGATTTGTTTGTATCAAAGAACACACGAAGTTCCATGTTAAGGTCTTCAGTCAACTCTTGTGGAGCTGGTTGAACTGGAGCTACAGGCTCAACTGGAGCAACTTCTACTACAGGAGCAGCAGGCTTCAAGTGACCGCCAAGAACTACGTTAAGACCAGCTAAAGCTGTGTAGTTCCAGAATTTTTCATCAAAGTTATAAGTACTACGAGCTTCAGTACGTAGAGATAAAGCATCGTTTAAGCGCCAGAATGCACCAACACCTGCATTACCTAAAGTACCTTCTTTATCTTTAGCAATACCATCAATATCATATTTATAATGACCAGCACCTAACAATACATAAGGTTTGATTTTGCTGTCATAGTTTTTAGTGATCAAATCAGAAGTAGCGTAGAAGTTACCATTGATTTGAGTTTGCTTGTATTCAGCACCAGCTACATTAGATTCAACATCACCTTTAACTTGGTTGTATTCAGCTTCAAAGCCTAACCACGGCGTTAATTCAACACCAAGTGCCGCACCCACAAATAAATCGTCTTGTAATTCAGGACCATTTGTTAATTCGCCATCCTTACCGCCATTATTGTGTTGGGTGTCTTGCCAAGTATAACCCAGCATTAATGGAGTAACAGTTACGCCTGCGTTTGCAGCAGCTAAAGGAGCAGCTACGAGCATTGCCAATGCAATACGACTCATTTTCATGGATTTATCCTCCAGAGATAACAATTGTTGTTCAAGCTCAAGCCTTAAGTTTTTACTACCCTGAGATAGGCTTTTTTATACCCCAGTTTTATTCTTAAGCTAGTCACTTTGAATCATACAAACACTTTATTTTTTTTCCAAGTGCTTGATAATTTTAATCAAGTAAATTATTGACAAAATTACTTACAATTTCCGTTGTAATTCGGTAATTTTTTACTCAATTTATTCTTATGAATAGCTTATTGTCACTTGCAAATTATTTTAACAGCTTTCTTATAAAGTTGAGAAATAAATCTTACCCGCAAAAAAAAACAATTAAAAAACAAAATATTAATAACACACATAATTAAAAAAAAATATATTACAGGATCACTTTAAATGCTTTTTCAAAACAAAAATGGCTTCACATTGGTTGAACTCATCGTTACTTTGGCAATTTTTGCCATTCTGGCGACCATCGCTTTACCTTATTTTCAAGACATAAAAGCCAAACAGGAAGTCAATACCACTACCAATAAACTAATTTCAACGATTCAATTGGCCAAATCTCAAGCCGTTCTCTATCATAGCAATGTGGTGATATGTCCAAGTCAAAATAAAGTGAATTGTCAAACAAACCAATGGACTACCGGTTTACTGGTTTTTTTCGACAGCAATAAAAATAGACAAATTGATACGGGTGAAAAAATTATTTATACAGAATCTACCGATTTAAAATATGGGCACTTAGACTGGAGAGGAACTTTGAGTGTTCCCAGCTTAACTTTTCAAGCGGAAAATGGCCTGCCTATAGGTTCAAATGGCAGTTTTTATTATTGTTCAATGGTTTCTGATCATCACCAGAAGCTGGTTCTTAGTGCGATGGGACATATGCGGATCGAAAACCTATCCACCTGCTAAAAAACTTGTCAGTCTAAAGACGTAGAGCAATCCCACTTTATTCCTGCTCATTTTTCAATATACTGCTTAGGCTTGGAAAATAATTCCCTAAAAAGTCAATCTCGGAGAAAAACAATGACAGACATCGTAATTGTAAATGGTGCACGTACCGCAATGGGCGGTTTTCAAGGTAGCTTGGCCAGTATCACAGCTCCTGAACTTGGCGCAGCATGTATCAAAGAAGCGATTGCACGTGCAGGATTACAAGCAACTGATGTCGAAGAAGTGATTATGGGCTGTGTACTCCCTGCCGGTTTAAAACAAGGGCCGGCTCGCCAGGCGATGCGTAAAGCTGGGTTACCTGATTCAACAGGTGCAGTCACGATTAATAAACTTTGTGGTTCAGGTATGAAAGCGGTTATGCAAGCTGCTGACATGATTAAAGCCGGTTCTGCTGAAATTGTGGTTGCAGGTGGCATGGAATCTATGACCAATGCACCATATATCCTGCCTAAAGCACGTGGTGGCTTCCGTATGGGTCATGGTGAAATCAAGGACCATATGTTCTTTGATGGTCTTGAAGATGCCGAAACAGGCCGCTTAATGGGTTCATTTGCACAAGACACGGCAAATACACGTGGCTATACGCGTGAACAAATGGATGCCTTTGCGATTCGTTCCTTAGAACGTGCACAAAAAGCCGTAAACGAAGGTTACTTTGCCGATGAAATCGTGCCTGTAACCGTATCGAGTCGCAAAGGTGATGTTGTTGTTGATAAAGATGAACAACCCTTTAACGCGAACATTGCCAAAATTCCAACGCTTCGTCCTGCATTTGCTAAAGATGGAACCATTACGGCTGCCAATGCCAGCTCGATTTCAGATGGTGCTTCTGCGCTTGTACTCACCTCGAGTGAAAAAGCTGCTGCGAAAGGCTTGAAGCCTCTTGCAAAAATTGTGGCTTATGCTTCAAATTCACAGCATCCTTCAGAATTTACCATTGCTCCAGTCGGTGCCATTCAGAAAGTTTTAAATAAAACTGGTTGGGATGCACAAGATGTCGATCTTTGGGAAATTAACGAAGCATTTGCCATGGTGACCATGTGCCCAATGGATGACTTCAAACTTGATCCAGCTAAAGTAAACATTAATGGTGGTGCATGTGCACTCGGCCATCCGGTGGGTTCTACCGGTTCTCGTATTATCTTGACGCTAATCCATGCACTTAAACGCACTGGCGGCAAAAAAGGGATTGCTACCCTGTGTATTGGTGGTGGTGAAGCAACTGCAGTGGCGATTGAGTTGCTTTAATTGTTTTGAAGTCTCCCTGTGTTAAAGAGGGAGACCGGAATATCTCCCTCTCTCTAACTCTCTCCCTGAGGCAGAGAGTATAAAAAAATCCCTCTTTTGAGGGATTTTTTTATGCTTACACTTTTTTATATTTTCATCATCAAAATTTAAGCTTAAGCCTGCTAGATTAGAACCATCAACAACAACAACAAAGGCTTTCCATGCAACTCAATCATTATCTTAATTTCCAAGGTGAAACCGAAGCAGCATTTAACTTTTATAAATCTGTTTTTGGTGGTGAATTTTCAAATCTTACCCGTTATGGTGAAATGCCATCTGAAGAAGGCAGCATGCTTTCTGAAGCAAATAAAAATCTTATTCTGCATGTATCCTTACCGATTAATGCATTTACGGAATTGATGGCATCCGATACCAATGATCAATTCTGTGCGCAAAACAATACCAGTTTCACTAAAGGTAATAATCACTATATTTCAATTAACCTGAATGCCCATGAACAAGATGAGGCGAAACGTTTATTTGATGCGTTATCTGTGAATGGACAAATTGAAATGCCCTTAGAGAAGACATTCTGGGGTGCACTGTACGGTGCATTTACCGATCAGTTCGGCATTAAATGGATGGTCAACTGCCAGTTAGAAGCCCTGTAATCTCGTTTTTTATTTAAACATGCACAAAAAAGCCGGAATCAATCCGGCTTTTTTACATCTGTTTAAAACAATCAAGCACCTGTTTGATAATGGGCTTTTTCAACTGCAGTTGAAGCTTGGTATGGGTTAGTAAAGTCACCTAAACCAGCCGCTGCTTCCTGAATATCTTTACCTTCTTTAATCACGAAAGTATCGAAACCAGAACGCTTCATGTAGTTCAACACGTCTTTAAACACATCGCCAGTTGCACGCAGTTCGCCTTGGAAACCTTGACGGCGAAGAAGCGCTGCAAATGAATAACCACGGCCATCGTTAAAGCCGGCAAATTCGATAAAAATTGCATCTAACTGGTCAAGCGGAAATTCATGGGTTTCAGGTGAAGCATCTACAGTGATGTAAAGTGCTTTTTTGCCTGACACATTGGCAAGCTGGTCTAACTGTTCAACAGTTAGAACCACATCACCTTGTGGTAATACGCCATCTTCACCAATAAGTTGGTAGGTATTGTCTGCAATCGTGCCATCTTTAGAGAGCACTTGTAGTGCGGTATTAAGCATATGCACGCTCCTTGAAGGGTTGAATGCCAACACGGCGGTATGTATCAATAAACTCTTCACCCTCAACACGAAGGTCAAGATAGGTATTCAGAATTTCTTCAACCACATCAGGTACACGATCTGCTGCAAATGATGGCCCCAAGATGTCGCCAATTGAAGCATCATGGTCCGCATTACCACCCAAAGTGATTTGGTAGAATTCTGCGCCTTTTTTGTCTACACCCAAAATACCGATGTTACCGACATGGTGATGACCACAGGCATTCATACAACCTGAAATGTTCAGGTCAAGCTTGCCTAGGTTATAGATGGTATCCAGGTCATCAAAACGGCGTGAAATCGCTTCTGAAATCGGAATTGATTTTGCATTCGCCAATGAACAGAAATCACCGCCTGGGCAGCAAATGATGTCAGTCAAGAAACCAATGTGCGCACGAGCAAGATTGTGCTGATCGAGAATTTTCCACAATTCAAACAAGTCTTTTTGTGGTACATCTACCAAGGCAATATTTTGTTCGTGTGTGGTACGGAACTCACCAAATGTGTACTTGTCTGCAAGATCTGCAATCAGGTTCATCTCTTCAACCGTCATGTCACCCGGTGCGATACCGGCACGTTTCAAAGAAATCGTAACAATACGGTAGCCTTGCACTTTATGAGCATTGGTGTTGATGTTGAACCACTGCTTGAACTTCGGATGCGCTGCAAACTGTTCAGTAAAGTCTTCATCAGCATAAGCTTGATAATCAAATGGCGTGAAATTCTCATCCATTTTTGCCAAGGTGTCTGCATCGATTTTTAAAGTTTTTACAGTATGTGCAAATTCAGCTTCAACTTTTTCTGCAAATACGGCTGGCGTTAAAGCTTTTACTAAAATCTTAATACGGGCTTTGTATTTGTTGTCACGGCGACCGTGCAAGTTATAGACACGCAGTACTGCTTCTAAATAAGCAATCAAATCTTCACGTGGCAAGAAGTCACGGATAAAGCTACCAATCACCGGGGTACGGCCCAAGCCACCACCGACTTTGATTTTATAGCCCATCTCGCCTGCTTCATTACACACGATGTATACACCGATGTCATGGAATGAAGTTGCCGCACGGTCAGTTTCTTCTAATGCAGAAACCGCAATTTTGAACTTACGTGGCAAGAAAGCAAATTCTGGATGGAATGTAGACCACTGACGAATCAATTCACAGGTCGGACGTGGATCTGCAATTTCACCTGCAACCACACCGGCATACTGGTCAGTGGTGGTATTACGGATACAGTTACCTGAGGTTTGGATTGCATGCATCTGAACTGATGCAAGTTCTTGCAACATGTCCGGTACATTTTCTAGTGCAGGCCAGTTAAACTGAATGTTTTGACGTGTTGAAACGTGTGCATAACCACGGTCATAGTCTTTGGCTAATTCCGCAATTTTACGCAATTGTTTTGAATTCATCAGACCATAAGGTACTGCAATACGCAACATTGGCGCATAACGTTGTACATAAAGGCCGTTTTGCAGACGAAGCGGACGATATTCATCTTCCGTCAATTTACCTGCTAAATAACGTTCCGTTTGGTCACGGAACTGTGCAACACGTTCATTGACCAGTTGCTGGTCAAAATCAGTATATAAATACATGGCGTACAGCTAGTAGTTTCTATTATAACGGCGGACAGCATAACGAGATTTGATCTATCAACAAAATGCGTTTTTTACATATTTAATAGCGGTTTTATTGATAAGTGTGCCGAACCTTAACAGATATAAAGCCTTTCGGCCTTTTTTGATTCATTTCCAGTGATATTGCTTATTTTGTTTATTCTTTAGCATTTATTTTCATAAAAAAAAGCCCGACGTATCGGACTTTTTAAATTTAACCTAAATAGGCAGTTTATTTTTTATCGGGTAAGGCATAAGCAACCACTGAGTCACCCATCTTGGTACCGAATGAACCATGACCACCAGCCATGATTACCACATATTGTTTACCATTGGCTTCATAAGTCATTGGAGTCGCCTGGCCACCTGCAGGAAGACGACCTTTCCAAAGCTCATCACCGTTGGTCACATTAATGGCGCGGATGTAATTGTCCTGGGTTGCACCAACAAACATCAGATTACCCGCAGTAGAGATTGGACCACCCAGCATTGGCACACCCATTTTGAATGGAGGTAATGGAATAACCGGAAGACTGTCACGGATGGTACCGATACGGCGTTTCCAGGCCACTTCATGGGTATTTAAATCGACACCCGCGACAAAGCCCCAACTTGGCTGTTTACAAGGTAGGCCAAATGGAGAGAGGAACGCGCTGATTTCAACACCGTAAGGCACACCATACATTGGTTGTACACCAGCTTCGGTACCTGCACCTTTGGCAGTTTTAGGACGGTTTGGATCTTCAGGGATCAGTCTGGACACAAATGGCAAGCCAATCGGGTTCATCAAAGCAATTTGACGGTCTGGGTTGACCGACATACCGCCCCATTCAAACACACCCAAGTTACCCGGGAATACCAAAGTGCCATTTTCAGAAGGTGGTGTATAAATACCTTCATAGTTCAATTTCTTGAAAGATACACGGCAGATTAACTGGTCAAACATAGTGGCACCCCACATCTGTTTATCGGTTAATTTTTCTTTCGGTGCCATGTCAAAATCAGAGAACGGTTGAGTTGCTGAATAACGTTCGCCTTTAGTTTGCGGACCGCGTTTCACCGTTTGTGGCACTGGACGCTCAGTAATCGGCACAATTGCTTTACCGTTACGACGGTCAAGCACAAAGGCATTCCCTGTTTTCGTCAATACATAGATGGCAGGAACGATGTTGCCTGATTTATCTTTAATGTCAGCTAAAGAAGGTTGTGCTGGTACATCCATATCCCATAAATCATGATGGGTGGTTTGGAAATTCCAGACCAACTTACCGGTAGATGCATTCAGCGCAAGCATTGAGTTGGCATAACGTTCATCTAACTCGGCACGGTGACCGCCATAAATATCTGGGGTACCTACACCGGTGGGCACATAGACAATATCCAGTTTTGCATCATAGGCCAAAGGTGCCCATGCATTTGGAGAGTTGTGAACAAATTTTTGACCCGGTGCTGGAATCGCATTTGGATCTTCTGCACCTGTATCAAACACCCAAAGCAGTTCACCGCTATTCACATCATAGCCACGGATTACACCAGAAGGCTCTTCGGTCGAATAGTTATCGGTGGTCGAACCCGCAATAATGATGGTTGTACCAGTAATGACTGGAGGTGAAGTTGGGATATAACCACCCGGATATGGGAATGGCATATCTTTTTGCAGATCCACTTCGCCATTGGTACCAAAGTCAGAACATGGCTTACCGGTTTGCGGATTCACCGCAACCAGACGACCGTCATTGACAGGCAGAATCACTTTTTGAGGACATTCAGCAGAGGTGATTTTCTTTGCAGCTAAACTGGTTTCAAAACCAGCCGTATTGTTGACATCAAAATAAGAGACACCACGGCAAGTTAAATGCTGATAGGTATGATCAGCCTTAAGTTTAGGATCATAGGTCCATTTTGCCTTACCTGTTGCAGGATCAAGTGCAGTCAATTTTTGGTGAGTGGTACACATGTATATATTGTCACCGACTTTAATTGGCGTGACCTGATTGGTGGTTTCAGCTGAGTCGTTTGCAGTTTTGAATTCACCAGTGTGATATTCCCAAGCAACTTGCAGGTCTTTTACGTTTTCAGAATTAATTTGTTTTAATGGAGAATAACGTAAACCAGACTGGGTACGACCATAAGCTGGCCAGTCACCATCCGCTACACCCGGAATGGGCTGCGATGTTGCAGGCTGTTTGGCGCTTAACTCACCCCGAATTTCTTGAGGATCATTAAATACCGAGTAGATCATTACAGCAATGGTGATTGCCAATGTGCCTGTAAGCGCCAGTTTTGCGCCTTTGGTATTTTCAAATCCGCGAGTCGCGGCAGGAATAAGCAATAAAAGACCAAAGACACCTAAAATGTCCAGACGTGGTGCGAGCGCAAAGAAGTCAGAACCCACTTCCCAAAGCCCCCAAACCACAGTACCCAATACCAGCACTGCGTAAACCAGAAGTGCGGAATTTTTTAATTTTTGCAATAAAACTGCAGTAACGATGAAGAATAAACCTGCAATAATGTAGTACCAAGACCCACCCAGCACTGCAAGATATATTCCTCCGAGCAGCAGCACTAAACCGAAAATGATGGCAACTACAGCCAAAACCGTTTTTAAAACTGAACCTGAAGAGGGAGTGCTCATATTGACCACCTATTTTTAAGATTCTTTTTAAAGCTCATACCTAAATTTAAATATGAGCACCTTTTTTAATTTTTAGATTTTAGATTTTAGATTTTAAATATCTGAATTAAATCAGCCTTTATAAAGAGAGGTGTGCTCCAGGCATCTCATGATAAAACCCAAGTACTTATCATCTAGAAACTAGACATCTAGAAACTAGAACGCGGTTTGGAATTTAATACCGCCAACCCATGCATTTTCTCCATTTTTATATGCACCCACCTGGTGGATATATTGAACATTGGGACGAATGGTTAGCCAGTTTGTGGCATGGATACCGTAATAAATTTCGGCATTGTATTCTTCATTTTGTAGACCACGGACATCTACATTATCGTTAGCGATGTTTGCATCATTGACATCATCATTGATATTGATGCGAGCTACACCGACCGCAATCTCATCTTGAGGACGAGAATCCATTAAACCTTTATAAACCAAACCAATATTTTGCATGTCGCTAACTTGGTTTGTGTCAGTATCATGTACAGTTAAGTTTACAAAGCCACTCAAGCCACGAGAAGCATCGCCGTGATGAGCAGTCAGTTGCTGTTTGGCAACCACCCAGCCACCTTGATGATGATCTTGTTGATTGGTGATGCTACCGATGACAGCTGCAACTGCAGTACTGTAGTAATAACCGGCACGGTATTCACCCGGAAGTTTTGCAGCACCGAGTTTCGGTATCCAAACCACTTCAGCTGGGATAATCGCGCCATGAGAACCATCGGTGCTTAAATTGAAGCCTTTACCACGCTCTAAGTTTTCAGGGTTATATTCATAAGCACCGACTTGTGCATACACTTCCGGAGTCAGGTTGTATTTCACCCGTGCAGCCCATTGGCTGACTGGCCAGTTGTACCATTGATCACCGACCCAGTTACCCACTTGTGAACCACAAAGCGCCAGGTTCTGAAAATCGCAGTCGAAGCTGTTGAAGTCTTCACCTTCACCAAAACGACCGACTTTCACGTCCAGTTTTTGGTCCAGAAATTTTTTCTTGATCCAGAAGTCAGTTAAACGCCAGGTTTGACCACGGCCCCATACTTCTTGTACTGAACTTTTATGACCGGTCAAGGCATCGGAAGTTTGAGAGAGTGAACGGCCATTCCGTTCGGTCACGGTAATTTGCGCTTCAGTGTCTTGCCAACCTGCAATTTTCTCTAAGTCTAAATGAGCACCTAAAGCGAATTGATCGGCATATTCAGTACCATGACTTGAATGGTTCTTGGAGTCCAGCAGCGTCGCCAGTTCACCTGTGTAGCCAAAGCTAAAATCGTAACCTTTAGCTTGGAGCTCGCTACGTTTACCATTTCAGTCACCAAACATCCACTGGCTTTGCGGGTCAAAAGCTTCTGCTGCATGTACTGTTGAAATGACGCAGCTTAGGGAGATTAAGCTCACACCCAAACTAAATGTTCTACTTAATTTTTTCACAGTAGATCACCTTTATATTATTTTTTTGTAATATTTATGCTACTCCTGTTTTTCTGTAACCTTGGGCACAAATTGTTAATACATTGTTTTTAAATTTTAATATTTTAATCGCCTGTTAAAGCTACCACTTTCCAGTACCTAAATGCTGCCCCACATGCAGATATTCTGTCTTTGAACGTGAAAACTTGATTGGACAAGCCAGCTGTGTTTCAGTCTGTTGACTTGCTTCATCCAGCGGGACTTCAACCACCCATTGTCGTTCTTGTGCCAGTGTGGAATGTAAGGCTTCATCCAGATTTAAAACCGGCTCTACACACACATCCTGCTCAGCGAAGATTGTTGTCCATTCTGCAAAAGTTTTGCTTTTTATTTTCTCCTGAATGGCTTGTTTCACCACTTGCTGATCCAGTAGGTCAAAGGAAGCACCTTTTTCGCTTAGTAGCGGCAAGTCTAAAATTTGCGCCAGTCCCGACATAAATTGGGGTTCCAAACTTCCAATCGATAAATAACGGCCATCCTGAGTCTGGTAATAATCGTAGAAGGTTCCGCCATTTAAATGCGACTGCTGCGGATATTGTTTGGTATTTCCTGCCAATGTGGCTGCTGCGGCCATATTATTTAAAGTGGCTACACAATCAGTCATGGAAACATCAATATATTGCCCTAGGCCGCTTTGCTCGCGCTCCACCACGGCAGCCAGAATTCCAATCACGGCGTGCAAGGAACCGCCTGCAACATCGGCAATCTGGATGCCCATCGGCGGGGGCCCACTGTCCTGCCGGCCGCTATGCCCCGCAATTCCGGATAAAGCTAAATAGTTAATGTCATGTCCAGCCTTATCTTTATAGCTTCCGGTCTGGCCATAGCCGGTAATCGAACAATAGATCAGCCGGGGATTCAGTGCTGCAAGCGTGGCATAATCCAAGCCCAGCCGTTGCATCACTCCCGGCCTAAACTGCTCAATGACAATATCGTATTCAGTAATCTTCTGTTTAATCAGTTCGATACTCTGCGGATCTTTTAGATTTAAAGCGATAGACTGTTTATTACGGTTTAAGTAACTGTGTGCAGTCGCCTGTCCATTGGCATAAGGCGGTAACAGCCGAATCAAGTCTGGACGGGTAGGCGATTCAATATGGATCACTTCTGCACCCAGGTCTGCCAGATATAAAGTCGCGAATGGACCAGGGAGCAAGGTAGAAAAATCAAGAACTTTTAATCCTTTTAAAGCCGTTGTCATATCCAGTTTTACTCTTTTTATGTTGATTTTCCATTCATCTTAGAAATATAAAACTAACAAAACAATGTCATGTTCAGCCATTTACCTTGATCATTTCGGCAATTTAAGATGTAAATAAGGTAAAACAACTATTGTAAATTGCCATCCAAATCATTTTTAGCGTCATTTAGGTCAACTGCAAGTGAATATAAAAGAGAAAGAGACTGAAGGATTTAATATGAGTCGCGATACCATCAGTATCCACTTTGTTAACGCGGCTCTAACAGGCGTAAAACGTCTAGGAATGGACGTCGAAACTTTATTGTCACATGTGGGGATTGAGGCGGAACTATTACGTCAGCCTAAAGCGCGTATTTCTCCAGAACAGTACACCCGATTTATTAAGATGTTATGGATGGTGACCCAGGACGAACATGTCGGCTTTGATGTACAGCCACGTCGTTTGGGCACTTTTGCCATTATGTGTCAGTTGATTATTCACGCGAAAACGCTAGGAGATGCCTTAGAGCTTTCTTCTCAGTTCTACAAACTGTTTGGCGATGATTGGGCGGTAACTCTAGAACGTGACAAACATGAAGCACGTCTGGTTCCGCAAATTCCAACAAGCATGGATCCTGATCATTTCATCACTGAAAGTATGCTGATGATTTGGCACGGTTTGGCATCTTGGCTGATAGAACGTCGTTTACCGCTTGAACGTGTACATTTTAGTTATCCACGCCCAAATCACGCTGAGGAATATGATGCGCTGTTTTTTGCACCCGTCATGCAGTTTGATATGCCTCGTACCGAAATTACCTTTGCTGCGGACTATTTAGATTTACCCATTCGTCAAAATGAAGACACGCTGGAAGAATTTCTCAAAGCAGCGCCGGCACAGTTGCTGGTCAAATTCAAAAACACCAACTCGCTGACTTCTCGTATCCGTGAAGTATTGAAGAGCCAGATTGGTGAAGAAATGCCAACCTTGAATGATGTGGCATCGATGTTGTATCTATCTCCGCAAACCCTGCGCCGTCGTCTGGCTGCGGAAGGTAAAAGCTATCAGGGCGTTAAAGATGCCTTGCGTCGTGATGCAGCCATTCACCTGTTGCTCAATCCGGGCTTGACCCTGGAAGATGTCGCGCAGCAAGTCGGTTTCAGTGAAACCAGCACCTTCCACCGTGCCTTCAAAAAATGGACCGGGGTAACACCGGGTCTGTATCGCCAGTTGCACGGTTATCACTGATCAACATCAGTAAATCTTTTTTAAGACTCTCTTGCCCAGGTTTCGACCTGGGCTTTTTTTATTGACCAAAAACATCATCTGACCTGAACCGTTCTCATCATTGCACTTCAAAAATTAATCATTACACTCAAAAAAGTATAAAAATTTTAAACGCATAAAAGGGACAGACTATGAGCGAGGCTTACATCATCGATGCCATTCGCACACCGCGCGGAAAAGGAAAAAAAGACGGTTCACTCCATGAAGTGAAACCGATTAGCCTGCTGACCACCTTGCTGAATGAGCTGAAAGACCGTCATCAACTCGATACATCTAAAGTAGATGACATCGTGCTGGGCTGTGTTACCCCGATTGGTGACCAGGGTGCCGATATTGCCAAAACTGCAGCCATTGCCGCAGGTTGGGACAATGATGTCGCTGGGGTACAGATCAACCGTTTCTGTGCCTCGGGTCTGGAAGCCGTGAACCTGGCTGCGCAAAAAGTCCGCTCAGGCTGGGAAGATATTGTGGTCGCTGGAGGAGTCGAATCCATGTCCCGTGTGCCGATGGGTTCAGATGGTGGCCCTTGGGCACTGGACCCTGAAACCAATATGGCCTGCGACTTTATTCCGCAAGGCATTGGGGCCGACCTGATTGCCACCATTGATGGCTATAGCCGAGCCGATGTAGATACCTTTGCCGCTGACTCGCAAAAGAAAGCCGCAGCTGCGCAAGCCAATGGCTATTTCGACAAGTCCGTCATTGCGGTAAAAGACAAAGCAGGCGTGACTATTTTAGCCAAAGATGAATTCATCAAACCAACCACGACAGCGGAAAGCTTGGGCAAACTCAATCCAAGTTTTGCCATGATGGGACAAATGGGTTTTGATGCCATCGCACTGCAAAAATACCCTGAAGTGGGTACAGTCAACCATGTACATCATGCCGGAAATTCATCAGGTATTGTTGATGGTGCTGCAGTGGTTCTGGTGGCATCAGAAAAAGCCGTGAAAGAACAAAATCTAAAACCGCGTGCCAAAGTGTTATCGACTGCACTTGTAGGCTCTGATCCGACCATCATGCTGACCGGCCCTGCTCCAGCGGCACGTAAAGCACTGGATAAAGCGGGTTTAACCATTGATGACATCGACCTGTTTGAAGTCAATGAAGCCTTTGCTGCGGTGGTGATGCGTTTCATTACTGAACTGAATGTTGATCCTGCCAAAGTCAACGTCAATGGTGGTGCGATTGCTCTGGGACATCCACTAGGTGCAACCGGTGCGATGATTTTGGGCACGCTGCTTGATGAGCTGGAACGCCAAGGCAAAAAACGTGGTTTGGCAACACTCTGTGTCGGTGGCGGTATGGGCATCGCAACCATTATTGAATTGGTCTAAGGAGAAGAATAATGAGCGCAATCCAATTTGAGAAAAATGCCGACAATATCGTTATTTTGACGCTTGATTCTCCAAACCAGTCTGCCAACACCATGAATGCAGATTTCCGTGAAGCCTTGACTGAAACTGTGGAAAAACTAAAAGCCGATGACAACATTGCAGGCATTATCTTCCGTTCTGCCAAAAAAACCTTCTTTGCTGGTGGTGACCTGGATGAACTGATTCAGGCCACACCTGAACATGCCACAGAATTCTTCAACATGATTGAAGACATGAAAGCCAAGCTGCGTTATATCGAAACCCGTGGCATTCCTGTGGTTGCTGCACTGAATGGCACAGCACTGGGTGGCGGCTGGGAACTGGCATTGTGTTGTCATCAGCGTATTGCATTAAATGATCCCAAAGCAAAATTCGGTCTTCCTGAAGTGACGCTTGGCTTATTGCCAGGTGGTGGCGGTATCGTGCGTATGGTGCGCCTGCTCGGTCTGCAAAATGCTTTTCCTTTACTAATGGAAGGCAAGCAATTTGCTGTTGATAAAGCCAAAGCTTTAGGACTGATTCACGACACAGCCGATTCTGAACAGGAACTTCTAAACAAGGCTATTGCCTGGGTAAAGGCCAATCCGCAGTCTGTACAACCTTTCGATGTAAAAGGCTATAAAATTCCGGGCGGTACGCCATCTTCACCGGCGGTAGCACAAATGCTGGCGATTGCTCCTGCCATGCTACGTGACAAGACCAAGGGCTGCTACCCTGCACCTGAAGCGATTATGGCGGCTGCGGTAGAAGGCGCTCAGGTCGATGTCGATACTGCGCTAACCATTGAATCGCGTTACTTTACTTACCTCGCCACCGGTCAAATTTCCAAAAACATGATCGGGACCTTCTGGCATGGTTTAAATGCGATTAAATCTGGTGCCAGCCGTCCAAAAGACATCGCCAAATGGAAAACGTCTAAAGTTGGCATTTTAGGTGCTGGCATGATGGGTGCAGGCATTGCCTATGCCACGGCGTCCAAAGGCATTGCAGTGGTTTTAAAAGATGTGTCTCTGGAGGCTGCCGAAAAAGGCAAAGCCTACAGCCAAAAGCTGCTGGATAAAAAAGTATCGCAAGGTCGTTTAACTGCCGAGAAAAGGGCTCAGATTTTAGCATTGATTCAGGCAACGGCAGATGCTACGGATCTGCAAGGTTGTGAGCTGATTATTGAAGCGGTATTTGAAAATCCAGAACTGAAAGCCAAAGTCACGCAAGAAGCTGAACAGTATTTGGCGGACAGTGGCGTGATGGCATCCAACACCTCGACCCTACCGATTACTGGGTTGGCTCAAGCCTCTAAAAATGATCAGAGTTTCATTGGACTGCATTTCTTTAGCCCGGTCGATAAAATGCAGCTGGTGGAAATCATCAAAGGTCAAAATACATCCAATGAAACCCTAGCCAAAGCTTATGACTATGTGCAGCAAATTGGCAAAACCCCGATTGTGGTCAATGACAGCCGTGGTTTCTTTACCAGTCGCGTGTTTGGAACTTTTGTGCAGGAAGGTTTACGCCTGCTAGCAGAAGGTGTACACCCTGCCCGTATTGAAATGGCCGCACTGAAAGCGGGTATGCCTGTGGGTCCACTGGCTATTCAGGATGAAGTCTCTTTAACCTTATCTGAACATGTTGCGAATGAAGCGCGAAAAGCATTACAGGCTGAAGGCAAAGACCTGCCACGTTCAGGGGCAGATGATGTAATTCACAGCATGATTCATGAATTTGGCCGTAAAGGTAAAGCTGCAGGTGCAGGCTTCTATGACTATCCGGAAGGTGGTAAAAAACAGCTTTGGGATGGCCTGAAAAAATGGCAGCAAGACACCGACATTTCTGAACAGGAAATGATTGACCGCTTCCTGTTTGTGCAGTCGCTGGATACTTTACGCTGCCTGGAAGAAGGTGTACTGGAATCGACGGTTGATGGCAATATCGGCTCTATTTTCGGAATTGGTTTTGCCCCTTGGACCGGCGGTGCGTTGCAATACCTGAATCAATATGGCCTAGAAAAAGCCTTGATTCGTGCCAACAGCCTTGAAGCTAAATACGGTCAACGCTTTAAAGCACCGCAATTGCTAAAAGACAAGATTGCCCAAGGCGAAAAAATTTAAACTTCATCTTGTAAAAAGAGAGAGGTGAAATGCCACTGCTGTCCCATAGTTGAAGTCCATGTGTTAGATTCGCGAGTGTGGCAGGGATGCCACACATTCCCCATGCCTTGCGCTGCGTTTTAAAGCAGTGCTTAAAACTGGCTCAGGATGTCATGTATGGGGAATAAGGACTTTTCTTGCGAACTCAAAATATATTTTGAGTTCTCATTTTGGTCTGTCAAAAGTAGGGTTCAGCCTACGCAAAGCCATTTACACTTCTAAATAAAAGACAAGGCTGTAAAAAATATAAATATCAAATACTTAAATATAAAAAACTTTTATACTGATTCAATACTAAAATAAAATTCAAATTATGGGACAGCAGTGGGCAAAATGCTTCTCTTTTTTTGCACTTGAGCACGATGCTTTTTCAAGCCACAGAATCCCATCTGCTTTTACTGGCTTTTATGTTATAAAGTTACATAAGTTTTAAATTTTTTTATTTATCCAGTGGGTAGACCTCTTATGACAAATCACTCTTCTCCTGAAAAATCACCTTGGGGTTGGAAAGCCGTTATTATTGTTTGTATTTTAGGTGCTTTATTTATGGGCATCTTTTATCTGGCCCTGAGCAATGACCCAGATTACATGCCAAGCCAGAAACGTAATCAGACGCATACCGCACACCAGCAGCAGTCTTCAGCTTCTGAGCCTACTGCTGCAGAAATGAACATGACTGAAGCAGAACATGCACAGATGGCCGATCATGACGCATCTGCTGCCGCTGGTCACTGATTCTAGACAATAAAAAAAGCGAGATCATCTGTCTCGCTTTTTTTAAGTCTTATGTGATGATTTCTTTGATTAATCCAGTTTTAAATACATATCAATATGCGCAATGCCGCAATCCAGATATTCCTCACCCTGCACAGTAAAGCCAAGTCCTGCATAAAACTGAATGGCATGTACTTGCGAAGATAGTTTCAAAAATTTGCGCTGTTCATTCTTAGCTCGCTGAATGATCTGCAGCATCAACAACTTGCCAATGCCCTGCCCCCGATAAGATTTTAAAACCGCAACACGGCCAATGCTGTGATTTGGCAGCAGGCGAGCTGTCGCAACAGGCTGAGCCTGATCATAAACCACAAAATGCAATGAGACGGCATCTTGCGCATCCCATTCGTCGGCAGCAGCAATGTTTTGTTCCTGAATAAAGACCTGCTCACGAATCAATTTGGCATCATTGTGCAATTCGTCCCAACTGCCTGTGCGTATCGTAAATGAGGTCATCAACAATCATCTTCCTAAAAATAAAAGCAGCTTTAAAACTGCTTTATCCCTTTTAAATTAACACTTACAGCCAATATCCTGCTGATCCCATTGATCATTCAGCAGCAATTCCAGGGAATGCTTTTGAATGCCATACATCTGTTTTAAAGCCTGAATTTGCGCCAAAACCTGTGGGTCTGGCGCTTGATAATCTTTGCGTTTGGTGGCCAGAATCATCTTGTTTTTACTGGTATGTTCCAGCGCCACAAACTCAAATACCTTGGTTTCATAGCCATACGCTTTGAGCAGCAAGGCACGAATGGTATCGGTCAGCATTTCGGCCTGTTGTCCGGCATGAATGCCAAACTGCAGCATCGGTTTCAGCACTTCAGGGCTTTTTAATTGTGGACGCAATTCTTTATGACAACACGGCGCGCACATGATCATTTGCGCATTTAAGCGGATACCGGTATGAATGGCAAAGTCAGTTGCCACATCGCAGGCATGCAGCGCAATCATGACATCCAGATGTTCAGGCTGATAGGTACGGACATCGCCCTGAAAAAAATCCAGTTGCTGAAAGTCTGAACGTTGCGCAACGCCTTGACAAAATTCCACCATTTTCGGATTCAGCTCGACCCCGGTCACAAAAGGAGTTTGGTCGTGTTTGGCCAGATAATCATATAAAGCAAAGGTTAAATAGCCTTTGCCTGAACCAAAATCAACCACACGCAGTGCATGATCGTGTTGGCTAATCTGTTCCAAGGCGCCCGAGAAAATTTCAATAAATTTATTAATCTGTTTCCATTTACGCGCCATGCTGGGAATAATCTGTGCGTTATGATCAGTAATTCCAAGCGGTTGTAAAAAGTAACTGTCTTGATCGACATAGCGATGCTTGGCACGGTCATGGCCTTGCTGTGTCTCTGCCGGATTCACGGTAGTAATCGCCTTTTTACTACTGCTCAGCAGGGCTTTCTTCTTATTTTTTTTCAGTTGCAGTTCTTCGCTCGTGGTAAACAAATTGGCCTGTTTAGATTGAGCCAACAGCGATTGCACCAAAGACACAGCTTCTGCCAAAGGATAATTTTTAGTGACATCTTGAGTCTTGTAACGATACAGACAGCTGAGCACAGGCTGGTTTTGCAGTGAAATGACTCGTAAGGTCATTTTCTCCAAATGCTCAAGTTCACCTTTATGCTGGCTAATAATCATTCGATCAAAACTATGTGTTTCAATGGCTTGCTGAAAGGCATCTAAGAATTTTTGTTCCTGAATAAAAGGAGAAGCCGGTTGAGACATACAAATCACTCGAATAAATGAAGCTATAGTTTAAAACTTCTTACTTTAAAGGTAAAACTGCATTATTATACAAATGTATTTTTTAATTATAGAAAATAAATAATGACAACATCTCAGCTGCAGGCTTACGATCCACATGAAGAAAAAATTAATGCGATCAGTCATGCACTTGGCGCACTATTAGCCATTATTGCCAGCATTTTTATGCTGATTAAGGGCAGCTATTTACCGCTTGGGCAATTTATCGGCTTATGCGTTTATGCACTAAGCATGATTTTACTTTTTTCTGCATCGAGTCTTTATCATTATGCCGAATCGCCACAACGACGCGGCTGGTACAAAAAACTCGACCACACTGCTATTTATTATCTGATTGCGGGAACCTACACCCCATTCCTGGCCATCGCCATTCCTACAGCTAAGGCCCATTATTTATTGATTGCACTTTGGCTGATTGCTCTTATTGGTACACTATTCAAGTTAATTTTCATCCATCGTTTCCAAAAAATTTCCCTCCTTGCTTATTTGGGCATGGGATGGATGGCTTTGCTGGTAATGGATGATATGCAACGCTTTTTAAGTGCTCAAGCTTTGACCTACTTAGTTATTGGAGGGCTTGCTTACACCGTGGGTGCATTGTTTTATGCCTTAAAAAGAGTAAGATATACCCACGCTATCTGGCATATTTTTGTATTAATAGGTGCAGGATCACAATTTCTGTCTATCTATCTGTACGTGATTTAACCCTCTCATTCTTCATTTCAGTGACCCTGAGCGAGTCGAGTAGAGACGGTTGTTCGTTGTTTTTTTAAGAAATTACGCCTTTTTTAAAAAGATTACGCTTTTAAAACTAAGTTTTTTTATTTTTAGTAAGTGTAAGGTCATCCATGGCGTCATCAAATTCTATTGTTGCTTCAGAAGAAGTAGCAACTAACTCAAAATTCCGCGTTCTTACTGCGAGTCTTGTAGGTACAACAATCGAGTTCTTCGATTTTTATATTTATGCAACAGCGGCAGTCATTATTTTTCCACATCTGTTCTTTCCAGCAAGCACAGATCCAACCACTGCAACCATTCAGTCTTTAGCCACCTTTGCGATTGCCTTTATTGCACGCCCGATTGGTGCTGCACTGTTTGGACATTTGGGTGACCGGATTGGTCGTAAAGCAACCCTGGTCGCGGCATTACTCACGATGGGTGTTTCGACTGTATGTATTGGTTTACTTCCAACTTATGCACAAGTTGGTCTTGCTGCCCCCTTATTGCTTGCTCTTTGCCGTTTAGGTCAAGGCCTTGGCTTAGGTGGTGAATGGAGTGGTGCGGTTCTTCTGGCCACTGAAAATGCACCTGAAGGCAAACGTGCATGGTACGGTATGTTCCCACAACTTGGGGCGCCGATCGGCTTTATCTTGGCTACCGGTTCTTTCATTACCCTTGGCGCATTCATGTCTGAACAGGACTTTATGCAATGGGGCTGGCGTATTCCGTTTATTTCAAGTGCTTTACTGGTCATTATGGGTTTATGGATTCGTTTGAAACTTCATGAAACTCCTGCCTTCCAGAAAGTATTGGATAAGCAAAAAGAAGTAAATATTCCGTTTAAAGAAGTGTTGACCAAACACTGGGGCATGCTCATTCTGGGTACGATTGCAGCTATCTGTACCTTCGTTGTGTTCTATTTGACCACAGTATTTGCACTAAACTGGGGAACCACCAAACTCGGTTACACACGTTCTGAATTTCTGGAACTGCAATTGGTTGCCACATTATGCTTTGCTGTATTCATTCCACTTTCTGCCGTTTTTGCGGAAAAATTTGGTCGTAAAGCCACATCCATTGGCGTATGTATTGTTTCAGCATTGTTTGGCCTGGTGTTCTCAAGCATGCTTGAATCTGGCAACACTATTATCGTGTTCTTATTCTTATGTGTTGGTTTGGCGATCATGGGCTTAACTTATGGCCCGATTGGTACAGTACTTTCTGAAATGTTCCCAACTTCAGTGCGTTATACCGGTTCAGCATTAACCTTTAACCTTGCAGGTATTTTTGGGGCGTCTTTTGCACCATTAATCGCAACTAAGCTTGCAACGACCTATGGTTTATATGCTGTCGGTTATTACTTAACCGCTGCTTCTCTGCTTTCACTTCTTGCCTTCCTGGCCATTCGTGAAACCAAAAATGATGATGTAAACAACCAGGTTTAATCTCATTTCTGAATAAAAAAACCAGCGTTATCCACGCTGGTTTTTTTATATGTTTTTTCTCACTGCTTCAGATCTGTTCATCACTTAACATCTGTTGATAAAGCTCTTCAAAGACTTTTCGATCGCCACCTGACTGGTAATAACTGGGAACAATGTAAGTCACCAGCTGACGGTATCTTTCTGTTCCGTATAAGTGATCCAAGAAAGCTTCCACATTCTTTTCATCAATCCCAAAGGCCGTGATCAGTTGCTGAAACTTTTGATAAAACCTGCTGGCAAATTCTGGTGTATTGACCACATCACTTTCGGCTTGTTGAAAAGCCTGTTCCAGAGCAATTAAACCCGCTTCAAGCTGTGCCGATTGAGGTTCTGTTAAAGCAAAAAACTGACCGACCTCTTCTGAAAAAGACATGCCCTTCTCCTATTCCGTTCTCATTGTTATAAAATAATCTTGTTTTACAGTATGTCAAAAATTGTTCCTGAAACCGATCTTCAAGATTTAAACCAATTCAATAATATCAATCGTCGGCGGTACCCGAAAACGAAACGGCACACCGACCAGCCCTGTACCTACTGTGACAAATACATCAGCATTTTCATGCTCATATAAACCTTTTTTATGTCCAAGAATGGATACTTTTTTCATGATGTAATTGGTCAGCCAAGGCAGTTCCACCTGCCCGCCATGGGTATGCCCCGACAGCATGAGCGGACGTGTCGGTAATTGCGGTACCATATCTACCGTATCCGGATTATGTGACAAGATGACCCAAGGTTTGTCTTGCGGCAAATCTGGCATATAACGCATATCGGTTTTACCGGCCCATAAATCCCCCACACCGAGCAATCTGAACTCATCGAATTCAATCATCTGTCCTTCAATATCAATCACATTATTGACTTTGAGCGCATGCCGCAACAGGTTTTGAATCGGTGGTCCCGGGTACTGCTCATCATGATTGCCATTGACTGAATACACCGGAGCATTGATGTTTTGTAAAATGGCCAGCTCATCTGCCAGTTTGTTTTCTGGTTCATAGGTCCAGTCCCCTGCCACTACCACCAGATCGGGATTCTGCTGATTGATTTTATCGACAATAATTTTCAGCTGGCGTTCATGTCCGGAAAACAGTCCAATATGTAAATCGGCAATCAAGGCCAGTTTGACCGGACGCTGCAGATTTTGTTCCGGATTGAGCTGATATTGCAGGGTTTTAACCATGACATGCTGAGGTTCGATAAAACGGGCATAAATCAGCACGCAACTCAGCAAGAAAATAAACACCGCTTGGTGAATAGAGTAATAACCACTCCAACCGGCAAATAAGCTAAAGAAAAATAATGGGAAAAGTAAATAAGATAAATAAAAGGCCAATAAATGTACAAAGGCCTTAAAGGGATGAATGGTTTCTGTCCGTGTCTGGCTTAACCAAGCCTGTGCGATACCCCACACCGCAAGCAGAGCGAAACAAATATAAAAATAAAAAGCAACTGCGTGCGAATCCCACATATTATCGTCTCTAATCATTACGATGATATTACATCATTCATCTATTACGATATTTATCTTTTCACAGCTGGCAATTATACTCAAACCAAATTTTGGTATCGTTTTACAATATATGACGCAATCTTCTCATCGACTTACACACTTAAATACTGCGAAATCATATAGATCTCATAGCTATAAAACCGCAGTATTACTTAGTTGTAGCCTGATTCTGGGGATTCCTGCATGTTCAACCCTGCCTAAACAGATTCCCCAACCGGTTGAATATTCATTCGACACCAAAACCGAACAGACTTCCCTAGCTAAAATCATTATGCCGTTGAGGGAGCAAAACCCGAATCTGACCGGTTATCATGTTTTATATGACCCGCTGGAAGCTTTGGCTGCACGTATCCATTTAATTGATAAAGCAGAAAAAACTTTAGATTTACAATACTACATTTGGGACAACGATAAAATTGGATCGCTGGCCCTACACTCCATCATTAAAGCAGCTGACCGTGGCGTAAAAGTTCGTTTATTGATGGATGACAACAATGCCAAAAAGATGGAAGGCATTTATCTGGCTCTCGATCAGCATAAAAATATTGATGTGCGCCTGTATAATCCTTACCGTTTTAGACATTACCGTGCCATGGACATGGTGCTGGATTTAAAACGCATTAACCGTCGCATGCATAACAAAAGTTTTATTGCAGATAACCAGATTGCATTAATTGGCGGTCGCAATATGAGTAACCAGTATTATAACGTCAGTGACAATTATCAGTTTTCCGATGTCGATGTGATGCTGGTCGGTGCTGCATCGGATGAAATTATTCATTCCTTCGATGAATACTGGAATGACGATTATGCTTTTCCGGTCAAACAAATAGTCAATCCAAGGCATTATTCATTACGCTTTGACAGTCTGAAGCAACAGCTGGAAGAGCACTATCAAAACATTACCGTACAGAATTATCTCGATTTAGCCACCCGATCGCATGCTTTTGAAGACTGGCTCAATAACAGTATTCAATTTGACTGGGTCAAAGCCGAAATCGTCAGTGATTCAGCCAGTAAAATCAGGGCCAAGGCCAAAAAAGAACAACATCTGAATTTTCAGCTGATTAATCGCCTCAAAAAACCCGAACACAGTGTCGATATTATTTCCGCTTATTTTGTTCCGGAAAAAAAAGGCGAAAAGATGCTGAGTGATCTGGCTCAAAACAATATTAATGTGCGGGTACTGACCAATTCCTTTAAAGCCAATGATGTGGCTTTGGTGCATGCCTTTTATGGCAAATATCGTAAAGATTTACTCCAGAATAATGTCCAGCTTTACGAGTTTCTGTCTGTACCGGAAACCGAAAACCTGAATGCCAATACCAAGGAAATTGCAGAAAAAGCCAAAGTCAGCATCAAAGG
Organism: Acinetobacter sp. NS-4; assembly: GCF_037402435.1. Lineage (NCBI taxonomy): Bacteria > Pseudomonadati > Pseudomonadota > Gammaproteobacteria > Moraxellales > Moraxellaceae > Acinetobacter > Acinetobacter sp. NS-4. The sequence goes on from NZ_JBBEUE010000015.1 coordinate 73,302, forward strand.
TTTAAGCCGTTCCAGCTTGCATGCCAAACTCATGACCATAGATGAGAAGCAGGTTTTTATTGGGTCTTTTAATTTCGACCCACGTTCCGCTTATTTAAATACCGAAATTGGTGTATTGCTGGACAGTCCGAATCTGGCCAAAGCGATTCATTCCACTATGGATCAGAACCTGTCTAAATATGCCTACAAACTGGTGTTAAATGCCAACAATCAAATCAACTGGCAGATTAAACGGCATGATGGCAGCATCAAAACTTATCAGAAAGAACCCAAGATGAAATGGTGGCAAAAAGCAGGTGTTAAAATGATTTCCTGGTTACCGCTAGAAGGCTTTATGTAAGCCTTCATGACTGCTTGGACAGAAGTGGTATAGGTGAAGTCTTCAGTACTTTGTGCTGTAAGCGGGCCAAGCCTTCGATCATTTGAGTTTGCACTTCTTCAGTCAAGCTTTCAACAGTATGCCCTTGCACAGAAATAGCCGGCAATGCCATTAAATGTGCAGTGACCTTGGGCATTTCCAGCACTTTTTTAACATGGTCGGCAAAGCTAAGATCCCCAATAAATGGCGCGACCGTATCCAGTTGCCCATCCTGATTGACATAGCAGATCAGGCAAATTTGCACCGGACGCTGGGCTTCAATCGCTGCACCTAAAATACGGCCATAGATTTTTTTAATTTTGCTGCCATCCGAAGTGGTCGCTTCAGGGAAAAACAATACCGGAATATCCAGTTTTAAAAAGCTGGTAATTTGCTCTTTGATTTTAATTGAATCCCCAGAACCGCGCTTAATAAATAATGTGCCACCGCCCTTGGCCAGTTTCCCCAGTAAGGGCCATTTTTCAATTTCCGCTTTGGCTAAAAAGAACACCCGGGCACCGGAACCTAAAACGGCGACATCCAGCCAGGAAATGTGATTGCTCACCCATAAGGCCGGTTCACGCGGAATTATCCCATGTACCTGAATTTCAAGGTTAAAAACCTTACATAATTCCCGGCAAAAATGCTGCACATAACGGGTATTACATGGATTATTCGGATCTTTATATAAACGGTGACGATAAACCAGATAAAATCCTTGAATAATCGCCCCTAAAACAGCCACTAACTTTCTGCTATATAAGAAAAATTTAGACAGGCCATTTAACGAAGAATGTTCAGTTACAGAGGATTGATTCATAGAGGGATCACTAATTACCAGCTACAGCGTTTAATCATTTATTTTCTGCATTCTATACTGTTCATTTTAATCTTGCATTGATCATAAAAACCCAAATCGGCTATTTATTTTCTCAATTTAGCAAACAGAGTTCATAAATTATTTATTTCTATCATAAATAAAGAGATTAAATCATGCGCTGAAAATTAAAAACTAAATGCATATAAACCTGCATTCTTTGATGCTTTTAATCATTTACTCTGAGATTTCCCTCATCATAACAATGCGGGGTGGACTGAATATCTTGTTACGATGCTTTGCTAAGTTTTTGCTATTTTTCCCTCTCCCTGCTCATTTTCAACTAAAATGAAGTTTTAACGCAGTAGAGATCATATTTAGTGGAATATTTTGAGCAACATCAAGGGAGTGAACGAACAATCCTAGTGAGTGTATCGGTACAGCTGTTAGATGACCTTGATGCAGAAGAATTTCATTTACTGGCCCAATCTGCGGGTGCCGAAATTTTAGAACATATCACCGCTCAACGTATCAGGCCTGATCCCAAACTGTTTATCGGTTCTGGCAAAGCAGAAGAAATTGCCGCTCTGGTACAGGACCTTGAAGCCAACCTGGTCATTTTCGATCATTCGCTGACGCCGGCTCAAGCCCGTAATTTAGAAAAAATCATGCTATGCCGCGTAGTTGACCGTACCGAACTGATTTTAGATATTTTTGCGCAACGTGCACGTACCTATGAAGGTAAATTGCAAGTCGAATTAGCACAGTTACAGCATTTATCCTCACGTTTAGTGCGTAGCCGGAGTAATCTCGACAGTCAAAAAGGGGGGATTGGCTTACGTGGTCCGGGTGAAACCTTGCTTGAAACAGACCGCCGTTTACTGCGTATTCGCATGGGACAACTCAAAACCAAACTGGATAAAGTCCGCCAGACCCGCATGCAAGGTCGTGTTGCACGTCAGAAAGCCGCTGTGCCGACCGTCTCTTTAGTCGGTTATACCAATGCCGGCAAATCCACCCTGTTTAATATTCTGGCCAAGAGCGATGTTTACGCGGCAGATCAGCTGTTTGCAACATTGGATCCAACACTGCGCCGCCTGGAATGGGATGGGATTGGACGTTTAGTTCTGGCGGATACCGTGGGTTTCGTGCGTAATCTCTCGCATTCTTTGGTTGAATCTTTTAAAGCGACACTTGAAGAAACCTTAGAGGCCACATTGCTGCTTCATGTGATTGATTCTAGCAGCCCAGACATGCTGGAACAGATTGAAGCAGTAGAATCGGTACTCAAGGAAATTGGCGCCAATGTGCCAGTACTTCGTGTCTATAACAAAATTGATGTGAGCGGTGAAGATGCCAAGATTGTCTATGCCAAACCGCACATGCCCGATCGGGTGTATGTATCAGCACACTCAGGCCAGGGTTTAGACCTGCTTCGTCAAGCGGTACAAGAATGTTTGATGGGGCAAATTCAAAGCTTCGAATTAGCGTTAAAGCCTGCATATGGCAAATTGCGTAACCAATTGTATGCCTTGAATGTCATTCAATCTGAAAATTATGATGATGTAGGCAATCTGCATTTGCACGTGATCATAGCCCCGCAAAAGCTGGAACAGCTGATTAAACAGGCGCATTTGCCTATCGATGAAATTCTGGGGCAGAAGGCGGTACAATTTAAGCGGCCGCTTGAAGAATTTGAAATAAAACGATAAATCGGTTAAAACGTGACAAGTGTAATTATAATTGTTGGTAAAATGGACTGGATAAAAACAATCGACTGGCCAGCCTGGATTGGCACACTGGCATTAATCATCTGCTTCCGTGAAGGAGCCGTATGGTTAAGCACACAATTTCATCATCCTGAACTGGGTAACCTGCTGGGCTTGATCAGCCTATTGGTGACTTTATTTATTTGGAGAAGTTTCAACAAATTACCCAGTCGCTTGGTCGACACCAATAACAAGATCATGAAAGAAAGTGCCTTTGCTTTTTTGCCCATCAGCGCCGGCTCTTTAATTATGCTGACCCAGATGGGAAAAGAAATCCCTGCTTTCCTGCTGGTGATGTTTATCAGCACCCTGATCCCCTTGTGGGTTTATGCAAAAATGTCCAAGCGTTGGTTATAGGGAAATCATATGTTCGCAGTCTTCTACGGTTTAATGATCACGCTGATCGCCTATCTGGTCGCAAAACCTATTAACAAACGCCTTCCGCAAGTTCCGGTGATTGTGATCGGCATGTTTTTGATTATTGGACTGCTGTTTGTATTTGGCATTCCTTATGAATCCTATATGCTCCAGGTCAATCCACTTTTTAATCACCTCTTGGGCTATGTCACTGTGGCATTGGCCATTCCCCTTGCCGCCATGCGTTATGATGATCTGCCGCTGAAAGCCATGCTCGGAATTCTGGTTTTTGCCAGTATCAGTGCGGTGGCTTTGCCTATGGGACTTGCCTATTTATTGCATATGACCGATTCAAGCATCATGGCATTTGCTACTCGTGCCGTAACCACACCAATCGCCATCAATATTGCGACCCTATTACATGCTCCGATTAGCATGGTCATTCTTATTGTGATTTTATCCGGTGTTATTGGAGCTGCCTTTTCTCCGTTGATCCTGCGTCATATCAATGACGAACGCGCTTCAGGCTTGGCATTAGGCTTGGCTGCTCATGCCATTGGAACAGCACAGGCATGGCAAAGAGGCAGCGTGGCAGGACGCTATGCCGCATTTGGCATGGCAGTGAATGCTGTATTTACTGCAATATGGCTGCCAACTTTTATACTTTATTTGCAAAAAATGTGACTAGTGAATCATTAATAACCATTGGTACAGTCAAAAGTTGACCTTATGATGAAAATCGATCATGAAGTTATCGTAAGGTTTTTTTGATGAAAAATATTAAAATATTAGCCGCCCTACTTCTTTCTACCAGCAGCAGTGCTGTTTTTGCTGAAGACATCACGGGAACCTGGAAAAATATTGATGACAAAACCGGTTCATCAAAAGCCATTCTTGAAATTCGTCAGGAAAGTAACGGCACCTATACCGCACAAGTGGTCAAAGTAACCCCTCGTCCTGGCTATACTCCCAAAGAAATCTGCGTCAAATGTCCTGCACCCTATACCAATAAGCCCATCCTGGGAATGGATATCCTGAAAGGCTTAAAACATATAGAAGGACCCAACTATGCGAATGGTAAAATTATCGATCCGCTATCTGGTCATATTTACAGTATGAAAGCAAAATTAAGTGCCAATGGAAAACGTTTAACCCTGCGCGGTTATGTCGGAGTTTCCGCTTTAGGACGCAGCCAGACCTGGATTAGAAACGACTAAATATGACAAAAAGCCGCACTATGTGGCTTTTTTATTCACTGATATTTAAATAGTTCACATTATTTTTAATTATTATGAAGCAATGTATTGACTAATTTTTAAACGATAACTATATCTTTAATACAGACAAGAAAAATATTTTACACGCTCCTAGGAGTTGATATGAAGAAAAATCTATTATTTGCTGCTTTTGTTAGTGTAATTTTCAGTGGAAATCTATTGGCAAATGATCTTACGGGAACATGGAAAACCATTGACGACAAAACAGGCTCGTCAAAAGCGGTTCTTGAAATGCGTCAGGAAAGCAATGGGACTTATACGGCAAAAATTGTAAAAGTAACACCACCTCCGGGTTATACCCCGAAAGAAACCTGTGTAAATTGTCCAGCCCCTTATACCGACAAGCCCATCTTAGGATTAGATGTTTTAACGGGATTAAAATCTAGCGGGGATAATCAGTTTGTAAATGCCAAAGTTCTTGATCCACTGAACGGTAAAATCTATAGCGGCAAAGCAAAATTAAGTCCAAACGGTAAACGTCTCACTCTACGTGGTTATGTCGGTGTGTCTGCACTTGGCCGTAGCCAGACATGGATTAAACAAGATTAAAGTATGTTAATTACGGTTCAGCATAGATGGGGAACATGATACGAATGAGAGCTTAAAACTTTTATCCCAAAAGGCCGCAAATTTCGTAGTTCTGCCCCATTTTAAATAAGTCACCAGGATGGCTTGACTTAAATAGATGAGGAAATTTTATGAAAAAAATAGCAATTACCACTACATTTTTTGTAGCACTATTAAGCAGTGTTTCAATTTTTGCTGAGGAGATAACCGGTACATGGATACAAATCGATGATAAAACAGGTTCACCTAAGGCACTGATTGAAATTAAAAAACAAACTAATGGATCTTATTCTGGAAAAATTATTAAAGTAACACCACGCCCAGGTTATACGCCCCGAGAAACCTGTTTCAAGTGTCCACCACCCTACACAGATCAGCCTATATTGGGATTAGAAATCTTTCAAAGTTTACAACATATTGATGGAAATAATTATGCAAACGGTCGTGTACTTGATCCTTTAACAGGAAAAATATATGGCTTGAAAGGGCGAATTTCTCCCAATGGTAAACGTCTTATATTACGTGGTTATGTGGGAATTTCTGCTTTGGGTCGAACTCAAACCTGGATTAAAAACGACTAAATATGACAAAAATCAGTATTATGGTGATTTTTTACTCAATGATATTTAAATAACGCACATTATTCTTCATATCCATGACGCATCATATTGACTAATTTTCAAACATTTCTAATATGTTTTTTATTAATTAAAAAAATATTCACCACAACCGCAGGAATTTATATGAAAAATAATATCTTACTTACTGCTCTTGCCAGTTTAATTTTTAGTGGGAATGTATTGGCACAAGATCTATCGGGTACATGGCAACAAATTGATGACAAGACAGGTTCACCCAAAGCCATTATCGAAATTCGTAAAGACGCAAATGATATTTATACTGGTAAAATTATCAGAGTGACACCTCGTCCAGGTTATACACCGCAAAAGACATGCAACAACTGCCCTGCACCGTATACCAATCAACCCATTCTAGGCATGGATGTCCTTACCGGTTTAAAACACGTGCCAGATACCCTTAATTATGAAAAAGGCCGGGTCATCGATCCTTTAGCAGGTAAAATTTATGATGCCAAAGTTCGACTGAATGCGAGCGGAAAACGTCTCACTTTACGTGGCTACATCGGTATCTCCGCACTAGGACGCAGTCAAACCTGGTTACGGGTCGATTAATCCAAATCCCTGTTTTTAATTAAAAAGCCACAATAGAGTGGCTTTTTATCCAAATCAGCTTAAAACTTTTTGCTTGACTCTAGAGTATATTGACTAATTACTTTATCTATTTAATATATCCGTTAATTAAAAAATGAAAGATTAAGTGAGAGTCTTATATGCAAAAGAATCTATTGCTGGCTGCTTTTGCTGCTGCACTTTTCAGTGGAAATGTTTTCGCTCAAGACATTTCTGGAACATGGCAGCAAATTGACGATAAGACCGGTGCTGCGAAAGCGATTATTAAAATTAATCAAGAAACCAATAATACATTTACCGGGAAAATTATTAAAGTTACTCCTCGCCCAGGTTATACCCCACGAGAGACATGTAATAATTGTCCAGCACCATATACCAATCAACCAATTTTGGGTATGGAAATTCTGAAGGGCTTAAAACATGTATCTGGAACCAATAACTACGAAAAAGGCCGTGTTATAGATCCTCTAGCGGGTAAAGTTTATGATGCCAAAGTTCGACTGAATGCAACAGGCAAGCGTTTAACTTTAAGAGCTTATATGGGTATTTCCACCTTGGGACGCAGCCAGACCTGGATCAGACTTGACTAAGTACCTCTAAACAAAAAAGCCACATGATGTGGCTTTTTTAATTTTGCTGATCTCGATGATTACATCATAGGATTATCAACTTTAAACAATTGTTGATCTTCTAATCGATAAGCGATTAGCTGATGTCCCCAAACACACCCCCCATCAACATTCTGAATCTGTGGCGTAATGGTTTTCCCTTGTAATGCGGCCCAGTGTCCAAAAATCAACTGATGAGTTTTAGCAGCTTTGGATCCAAACTCAAACCATGGCTGAAAGCCTTCAGGCATGGGATCATCCAGAGAATCTTTAAAGCAGAATTCCATTTGCCCTTCTGCATTGGTTAAACGCATACGGGTCAGATAATTGGTAATACAACGCAAGCGCTCATTGCCTTGCAAATCATCTGACCAAAGATCGGGTTTTTTACCGTACATTTCCGCCAAGAAAGCATCCACTACAGCAAAATCATCATGGGAAATAACCGCTTCTATTTCTTTTGCCAATGCCGCAGTTTGCTCTGCTGACCAAAGGCAAGGAATACCCGCATGCGTCAATATGGTTTGTTCATTCGGAAACAGGCATAAAGGCTGTTTACGCAACCAGTCAATTAAATCATCGCTATCAATAGCATCAATCACATCGCTGGTTTTATCTCTTTCATTTAGCTCTTTTAAACCACGTGCACATGCCAACAGGGTTAAATCATGATTACCCAGTACTGTAGCTGCCACACCACGATCCACCAGTTTTTTGACAAAGCGTAGTGTGCCAACCGAGTTTTCACCCCGCGCCACCAGATCACCGGCAAACCAGATAAAATCCTGATCCGGATCGAACCTGATTTCTTTCAGCAGAGCTTTTAAGGCCTCGAAACAGCCTTGAACATCACCAATCACATAATTGTATCGAATATCCGAAGCTGCCACTTAATCCACCATTTGATCTGCTAATGCAACAAATTGAGCCAGCGTTAAAGTTTCTGGACGTGCCATTGGATCAACACCAGCATTTTCAAAACCTTCTTCAACCAGCATGCCTTTTAAACTATTGCGCAAGGTTTTACGACGTTGGGTGAATACATGTGAAACCAGACGGGCTAAAGCTTTTTCACTTTTTGCCACAATCGGCTTGGTTGCATAAGGCTCTAGACGGAAAACTGCAGAGGTGACTTTAGGTGGTGGATTGAATGATCCCGGCGGTACTTCAAACAAGAAAGTCGGTTTGCAGTAATACTGAATCATCACTGACAAACGGCCATATTCTTTGCTGTTTGGTGATGCGGTAATACGGTCAACCACTTCTTTTTGCAACATGAAGTGCATGTCTTTGACTTTGTCACCAAATTCCAAGAGGTGGAACAACAACGGTGTCGAAATGTTATAGGGTAAGTTACCAACCACACGAAGCGGACGACCTTCTGCAAATAAATTGGTGAAGTCGTATTTTAATGCATCGGTTTCAATAATGGTTAAACGTTCAGGATGCGGTACACGACCTGGTAAACCTGCCGCCAAATCACGATCCAGCTCAAGCACGGTCAAGGCATCACATTCACCAATTAAAGGCGAAGTCAAAGCTGCAAGACCCGGACCAATTTCAACAATATTTTCACCTGCACGCGGGTTTACCGAACGTACAATTTTTGCAATGACACGTTGGTCATGTAAGAAGTTTTGACCAAAACGCTTACGCGTGTGATGCCCTTCATCTTTTGGGTTTAAGGCATTAATTTGATACATAAAAACATTTCCAACGTGAGTAATGAGTAAAAATCAGTGGCGAGCCAAATCTAGGGCTAAATCGACAGCAACGTGCAAGCTTGAACTTTTTGCCAGTCCAGTCCCTGCAAGGGAGAGCGCTGTGCCATGATCTACAGAAGTACGGATAAAAGGTAAGCCCAAAGTAATGTTAATGGCTTCACCAAATCCTTGAGATTTTAACACAGGTAAGCCCTGATCGTGATACATCGCCAGAACGGCATCGGCATCTTTTAAATTTTCCGGGGTAAACAGTGTATCAGCAGGCAAACTCAGGCTCATATTGATGCCCTGTGCACGGTAACTTTCCAGCACCGGATTAATCACTTCAATTTCTTCCATGCCCAAGTAGCCACCCTCACCGGCATGTGGATTCAGACCACAAACTAAAATACGCGGATGATCAATCCTGAATTTGGTTTTCAAATCATGAATCAGAATATCAATCACTTGATGCAATCGTTCTGAAGTAATAGCATCCGGCACATCGCGTAAGGCCAAATGGGTAGTCGCTAGCGCTACACGTAAAGTCTTGGTGGCCAGCATCATCACTACACGCGGTACCCCAGCAAATTCCTGGTAATATTCGGTATGACCACTAAAGTGAATACCCGCTTCATTGATAATAGATTTTTGCACAGGTGCTGTAGCCACACCGACACTTTTACCCTGCATGGCATAATCTGCTGAACGACGTAATTGTTCTAAAACATAGACAGAATTTTGTGCATTGAGTTGTCCCAACACCACCTCAGCATTTAATGGCACATGTTCTACATATAGCTGTCCTTGCGCCCATGATTCAGCTTGGCCTTGATACTCTAGCAGCTCGATATCAATATTTAATAATTCGGCACGTTGCTTTAATAAATCAATGTCGGCCAATACCACGACTGGTCGCTCATCAATACGATCCGCCAAACTTAGACAAATATCTGGACCAATACCGGCAGGTTCACCACTAGTGACATATAAAGGAAGCATAATTCATCCAAGTAAGCTTGATGATCAACATTATAACGCGAATGCGGAACAAGAAAGCTGAAGCTGTGCAAAACAACCTATAGATCAAATACTTTAATCAACAAGATAGCTAGTAAATAGTTGTAATTCGCATTACATCGATATTTTTCACTTTAATATTCCATTGAAAACAGGATGTTAAATTTTAATCATCAGTTGTTAGAAACAGCAAAAATGCTGAATAATGTGATTCTTCATTCCGATAAAATTGTGTCTGTAGCTTTAAAGGAAGGCATGCAAAATTGTCAGTTCCCGAGATGAAAGACAATATTTTTATCCTCATTTACCAAGCATCAGTTTTAGATTCTCCACCCCTTCCATTTTCATTATTGTTCTTTTAAAATATACCGCTTGAAATTTTATATTTTCATTGTGATTCTCCTGGCTTTCAGGTAGAATTCGGTCTCCTTTTGTTTGGACAGCTTCCATAGTCCAAACCAACTATAATAGGTAGTGGTTTAATGAAAACTCTCAGCGCTAAGCCAGCTGAAGTTCAACACGACTGGTACGTTGTTGATGCTTCTGGCAAAACTTTAGGTCGTCTTGCGACTGAAATCGCTCGTCGTTTACGCGGTAAGCATAAAACTTCTTATACTCCTCACGTTGACACTGGTGATTACATCGTTGTGATCAATGCTGAACAAGTTCAAGTGACTGGTAAAAAATCACTTGATAAGAAATATTATCGCCATACTGGTTTCCCTGGTGGTATTCGTGAAACTAATTTCGAGAAATTAGTTGCTCACAAACCAGAAGAAATTTTCCAACGCGCTGTAAAAGGCATGTTGCCAAAAGGTCCTCTTGGTTATGCAATGATCAAAAAAATGAAAGTGTACGCTGGTACTGAGCATCCACATACTGCTCAACAGCCACAAGTTTTGGACATCTAAGGGATACAGCACATGGCTACTAACTATGGTACAGGTCGCCGTAAGACCGCAACTGCACGTGTTTTCTTATCAGCTGGTACAGGTAAACTCGTAATCAATAACCGTACTCTTGAGCAATATTTCGGTCGTGAAACTGCTCGTATGGTTGTTCGTCAACCTTTAGAGCTTCTTGAAGCTACTGAAAAATTTGACCTTTACATCACTGTTGCTGGTGGTGGTATCGGTGGTCAAGCTGGCGCTATCCGTCACGGTATTACTCGTGCATTGATCGCTGCTGACGAATCTGTTAAACCTGCTCTTCGTCAAGCTGGTTTCGTTACTCGTGATGCTCGTGAAGTTGAACGTAAGAAACTTGGTTTACGTAAAGCTCGTAAACGTCCTCAATTCTCTAAACGTTAATTCGTTTACCGAATCGGACAAAAAGCCTTGGTTTATCCAAGGCTTTTTTATTGCCTATTACAAAGAACTAACGAATAAAACGAATCGATACCCATAAACGATCACAACCTATAGTTATTGGCCATCATACAAAAACCAGTGCCTAGCCATCTGCAAGTTAAAAATGGGTACAGCAAAAAATATAAATTTCATTCATCACCATTGAACCGTGATTTTATAGCCCAATTTTAGTATCCTATCCTATTCATTTATCACTGCTTCGGATTATGTCAATCGAAAATGCACCTCCTCAAGGAATCACGCTTTACAGTCATGCGGATGATTTTCGCTCACACTGGATACGCTATGTACTTGCCGAGAAGCAAATCAAATATAATCTAATTATTGTAGATGAAGATGATGAAGATCTCGCCAGTCTAAATCCCTATAACCAGCTTCCTATGATGATTGAGAATGAGCTTAAGCTCTTCAATAGTGGCATTATTTCCGAATATCTAGATGACCGCTATCGTCAAAACAAGCTCTATGCCGATGCTCCAATGCCACGCGCAGAACAACGTCAGTATATCTGGCGTTTTGATCAAGACTGGTTAAAACTGGCTGATATTATGCTACGTCATCCAGATACCCTGAATGAAAAAGAGAAAGTAAAAGCTCAAAAGCAACTCAGAGATACGCTTATTTCACTTACCCCTCTATTTCAGCATTTTCCCTATTTTATGTCGGAAAGCTTTACAATTTTAGATTGCATGCTAGCACCCATTTTTATACGTTTAAAAGCCATGGGTATTGAATTACCTAAACAGCATTGCCGTCCTATTCATTTATATTGTCAACGAGTTTTTAGTCGGCCTGCATTTATCAAGTCCTTAACGATGCAGGAAAAAAACCGCTACAGTGAATTTTTGGTAAATTAATCGAGCAAAATCATGTCTGAACAAGAATTGAATCTCCCCCCTACCCGCCCTTATTTAGCACGTGCTATTTATGAATGGATTTGTGACAACAACCTTACCCCTTATTTACTGGTTGATGCGACTCAGCCCAATACCAGGGTCCCGGAACAATTCATTCAGGATGGTCAGATTGTTTTAAATATCGTGCCTCATGCTGTACATCAGTTAACCATGAGTAACGATGCTATCACCTTCTCTGCGCGTTTTGGTGGCGTTTCACGTGATATCTATGTACCCTTAAATGCAGTGATGGGCATTTATGCACGTGAAAATGGGCAAGGTTTATTCTTTGATCCAAATGAATATGAAGGTACCCAAATCGCTGAAGATACTTTAAAATCTACTACAACTTCAGAAGAAACTGAACAACCTAAGAAAAAACCGAGCCTACGGTTATTAGACTAAAATAATATGGAGCAAGTGAATGGCTTTTGATTTAGTACAATATTTTGCTGAGCAGATTAACACTCAAAAGCCTCAGCTTCTCGAACATTATTCTAGAGAAGATCGAAAAACTCAGCTGTTAGAAATTAATGCGCTGGTATTAGGTAAACTCATTTCACTTTGGCGAACCGACGATAAAAAAGTTTACCAAGAAATTTCCTCGCCAGAGGATCTGTTTATTCAAGAGGTTGCGCGACATCTTACAACATCTTCAAAAAATCAGTCCAGCTTGCCTAAAAATGAGTTAGAACCAACAGTAACTGAAATATTAAAATTACAACTGGCAGAATTAAAACAGCTTAATGATATTGGAAATCTGAATATCAGAGGGTTACATGAGCTTATATTAGGACAAATTGAACACCTATCTGGTCAAGCTTCTGATTGGGTTTGGTCAACAAACGAGCTAACAGAATTAAAAGGCTCTAAACCAATTGAGCAAGAAGAGATATCATTAGACTCAACAATGAAGGAGTTTAGTCAAATGGTTCACCAGAATATCCAGCAGCATGATGTTGAAGAAGTTTCAGTTGTAAGCACCCCAACCTGGGCAAAGATTGTTGAGCCTGTCGTTGCAATCGCAATTCTTTGGGTACTGACCTCTGCAGCATGTAATATTTTTGCTTAACATTTGCAAAAATTCCAATCTTAAAACCAGCATTTGCTGGTTTTTTATTGCTTATAT
>NZ_JBBEUE010000016.1:0-80317 GCF_037402435.1 Acinetobacter sp. NS-4
AGGATTTTAAGTATTTAAAACCAATTCTTCAAATGAGGACACGCCCTAAAACCTATTATTAAAAAAATCATTTTTATAATACCTCATCAGTTGTCTTCAACTCGATTCAATAAGCCACTTTTTACCTGATAGACCTGACCATCCCCAAAATCAATTTGCTGTTTTTCTCCATGAATTGCTGGAAATCCAGTAATATTTTCCAATTGCGGTGAACGCTGAAATTGATGGGTTTTAGGATTATACATCCAGTAAATAAAACGCTTATCTTCAACTTTGCGATCATTTGAAGTATCTGACAACACGATGTCGTAATAGCCATCAAAATTAATATCCATATAGCCAATACTCTTAGGATAAGCGGTAAAACCTGTCAGACTCTGCACCACTTGATTGGTGGTTTTATTCAATACCTGCACTTGTTTTAAAGCCTTTCCATAAGGTTGTTGAGCATTTTCCACACCATAAAATTTAAATATAAATAGCGGCTTTTCTACGGCTGAAAATGCAGGTTCAAATTGTATTAGAGTATTTTCATTATTATTTGCTGCACTGAAAACTGCTGGCATATCTCCAGTATTTGCATTTAAGTTTCCATTTAATTGATATTGTTCAGATGTTGCCTGCTCACCATTTACACTTACCGACTTAAGGTTAAGCTGATCGCCTTTTTGCAAACCCTTAAAGGCAATCGTTTTTTGATCACTCAAATCATGAAGCGTTCCGTGCGGATTCCAGATCCCTGCATATAAATCAAGAAAATAGCGTCCATCGTTTGAACGTAGCATTCGTTGCATAGAAACACGGACATTTGTGAAAGGTTTCAGGTTCTCAGTAGCTGATGCAGGAACTGTTTCTGCATAACTCAAGTAGGAAAGCGATAAAGTTGTAAGACATAGTAGGATCTGAGTTTTCATTGTTCAGCCACACTCAACAATAAAATAAATTATGTCTACTCTATCACACTTAAAATCACCTCTAATCTATCTCTATACCTGATGTTTTGTTGCGAATTGGTAAGAGACCAATCCTCTTCAAAAAACTAAAAATATCTTAATCAATAAAAAAACCCAATCAAAAAGAGTGGGTTTTTCAAATCAAATCAATTGATTCGAGAAATTAGTTTTTCTCTTTATCTACGATTTTGTTTACTTGGATCCAAGGTATGAGCGAATTCAAAGCACTGCTTTGAACGATGTGCAAGAAAGGAAAGCACAACTTTGTATAAAAAAAGCCCCTGTTATAAAACAAGGGCTTTTTGACTTAGAAATTAGAACTTAGTTCTTTTCTTTGTCTACAATCTTGTTCGCTTGAATCCAAGGCATCATTGCACGTAACTTGTTACCAGTTACTTCGATACCGTGAGCCGCATTTTGACGACGACGTGCAGTCATAGATGGGTAGTTCAATGCACCTTCTTGGATGAACATCTTCGCGTATTCACCAGACTGAATACGTTTAAGCGCATTACGCATTGCTTCACGAGACTGTTCGTTGATTACTTCAGTACCCGTTACGTATTCGCCATATTCAGCATTGTTAGATACTGAATAGTTCATGTCAGCGATACCGCCTTCAAACATCAAGTCAACGATCAATTTAAGTTCGTGTAGACATTCGAAATACGCCATTTCTGGAGCATAACCCGCTTCAACCAAAGTTTCGAAGCCCATTTTAACCAATTCAACTGCACCACCACAAAGAACTGCTTGCTCACCAAAAAGGTCAGTTTCAGTTTCTTCACGGAATGAAGTCTCGATAATACCTGTACGGCCGCCACCTACGCCTGAAGCATAAGAAAGTGCTACGTTACGTGCGTTACCAGAAGCATCTTGGTGAATGGCGATTAAGTCAGGAACACCTGAACCACGTTGGTATTCAGAACGTACTGTGTGACCTGGTGCTTTAGGTGCAACCATGATTACGTCTAAGTCAGCACGTGGCACAACTTGGTTGTAAAGAATTGAGAAACCGTGAGCAAATGCTAAAGTCGCACCTTGCTTGATATTTGGCTCAATTACGTCACGGTAAAGTTGAGATTGGAATTCGTCCGGAGTCAAGATCATTACTACGTCAGCTTGTGCTACAGCAGCAGGAACTTCAGCAACTTTAAGACCTGAATTCTCAGCTTTTTTCCAAGAAGTAGAGTTAGCACGTAAGCCTACAGTTACGTCAACGCCAGAGTCTTTAAGGTTAAGCGCATGTGCGTGACCTTGTGAACCGTAACCGATGATCGCTACTTTTTTACCTTGGATGATAGATAAGTCACAGTCTTTATCATAAAAAATTTGCATTGCTGTCTCCGCTTAAATGCTTATGTTTCCTTTTATCCAAGTCAATGATGTTATTGGTATTCACTGACTTGGATACTCATCTGTACGATGAGTAGAATATGTTAAAAAATTAGATTGTTAAAACTTTTTCGCCACGTGCGATGCCTGATACGCCAGAACGTACCACTTCAAGAATGGTATTTTCTGCAAGCGCATCAATGAAACCATCCAGTTTTTCAGTGGTTCCAGCAATCTGGATCGTGTATGTGGTTGGTGTTACATCCACAATTTGCGCGCGAAAAATGTCTGCAGTGCGTTTAATTTCAGCACGTGCCGATCCAAGTGATTTCACTTTAATCAGCATCAATTCGCGCTCAATATGCGCACCTTCAGACAAATCAACCACTTTAACCACTTCAACCAGTTTGTTGAGCTGTTTGGTGATTTGTTCAATTTTATGATCATCACCATAAGTGGTCAGGGTCAAACGCGACATGGTTGGATCTTCGGTTGGCGCAACGTTCAAAGTCTCAATATTATAATTACGTTGAGAAAATAAACCTACCAAACGAGAAAGCGCGCCAGCTTCGTTTTCTACGAGAACAGAGATAATATGTCTCATTGAGTGCGCTCCCCTTTTCCTAACCACATATCTTGCATAGACTGACCTGCAACCAGCATTGGATATACATGCTCGCTACGGTCAACCATTACGTTAATAAATACGCATTTATCATTGATTGCCATGGCTTCTTCAAGCTTGGATTCAAGCTCATCGGCATGGTCAATTTGAATGCCGACATGACCATAAGCTTCCATTAACTTGGCAAAGTCAGGCAATGATTCAACATAAGAGCTTGAATGACGGCCTTCGTAGTTCATATCCTGCCACTGTTTCACCATACCCAAGGCACGGTTGTTCAAGCACAAGATTTTTACGTTCAAGCCGTATTGCTTACAAGTAGAAAGCTCTTGGATACACATCTGAATCGACGCTTCACCAGTAATACACACTACTTGCTGATCCGGGAACGCGAGTTTCGCAGCCATTGCATATGGCAAGCCTACACCCATGGTACCTAGACCACCTGAGTTGATCCATTGACGTGGACGTGTGTATTTGTAATACAACGCACCAAACATCTGGTGTTGACCTACGTCGGAAGTAATGATCGCTTGGCTATTGGTGATTTTATCTAAAGCTGCAACGACTTGCTGTGGCTTCATTGTGCCATCAGTCGGTGCCACAACTTTTAAGCCGTGCGCTGCACGCCACTCATCAATTTGCTTCCACCATGCTGCAATATCTTCAGGATTTGGCTTAGAAACATTCATTTGTTTCAACTGAACCAACATCTCTTGCAATACAGGTTCTACCGCACCCACAATTGGAATGTGCGCCATGATGGTTTTAGAAATCGTTGCCGGATCAATATCAATATGAATGACTTTGGCATTTGGACAGAATTTTGCCGGATTATTGGTTACGCGGTCATCAAAACGCGCACCTACACAGAGAATTAAGTCTGCATTATGCATGGTCATGTTGGCTTCATAAGTACCATGCATACCCAACATACCGACAAATTGAGGGTCATTACCCGGGAATGCACCCAAGCCCATCAAAGTATTGGTTACTGGATAGCCCAATAAATGAGCCAGTTCAGTCAATAATGCTGAAGCATTACCCTGTACCACGCCACCGCCAGAATAAATCACTGGACGTTTTGCACTAATCAATTCATCAATCGCTTTACGAATTTGACCTGAGTGACCACGGTGTGGTGGCTGATACGAACGCATCTTCACTTTTTCAGGATATTCGTAAGCAAATTTTTCTGCTGGGTTGGTCGCATCTTTAGGAATATCGACAACCACAGGACCTGGACGGCCTGAAGATGCAATATAAAATGCCTTTTTAATAATCGCAGGAATTTCGCTGGCATGACGCACTTGGAAACTGTGTTTTACGATTGGACGAGAAATACCGACCATATCGGTTTCTTGGAACGCATCCTCACCAATGAGATGGCTTGCAACCTGACCAGACAAAATCACCATTGGGATTGAGTCCATATAAGCCGTTGCAATTGGAGTTACGGTATTTGTCGCACCGGGACCTGATGTGACAAGTACCACACCAGTTTTACCTGTTACACGCGAATAAGCATCTGCCATATGACCGGCAGCTTGTTCATGACGTACGAGGTAATGATTGATTTTGTCTTGTTGAAAGAGCGCATCGTAAATATGTAGTACTGCGCCGCCTGGGTATCCAAATAAATGCTCAACGCCTTCGTCCGCCAATGCGCGAACAAGCATTTCACCACCAGATAAAAGTTCCAACGTGATTCACCCTAATCTTTTTTCACGCACAAATGGAGGGCATTTGTGGTGATTAATTCATTAACTGTCTGCTCTGTTATAGCACACAAATTTCATAGTTTTCATAGCAATAAGAAAAAAATCTGACCTGGTTGCTGTTTGAGCAATATGAGGTCTAAAACATGTTGGGATAAACATATTTTGTTGGCTTTGTTCAGCTTCTCGGCTAGAGAAGAAGTCCATTGCTAAAAGGCACTTATTCGAAGGGTGATCGATCTAAGGCATATAAAACTAAAGCAGCATTTTTGTGGTTTCGAGTATTAAAGTCAAGTTTAAAAATTAGCTTTTTATACATTATTTTCGAATAATTCACTTTTTATTGGGTTGTTTTGTTTAAAACTGTTCGCAGAATAATCATTAAAATTTAAAATATTTATATATTTCAAATAAATAATAAAAAAATTTCATGAAAAATAAGTATAAAAAATATAATAAAATGGAATGAATATTTATTTTATTGAAACATGTTTTTATTAATTTAAATCTATTTTCTAAGTTCTAATTGTATTTTCTGATACATTTTTGTACTAAATGAACGCGACAACCGTCGATAAAAGAGAAACTTTTGCTGATTAAATCTCTTCCTCTAATGGTAGTCCTCAATAAATACCATTCACTTGTCTGCATTTTGGGACAGTTTATCTTTTTTTTCTGCAAAACCATCAAGATCATATAAAATACTCAGGCAATCAGGAGTTCTATTCCCCCCACTCTATCCAACTGATTATGACAATAAGGACTTGATTATTATGGCATCATCTTGCATCAAAATTGGATTTATAGCGACTGGCTTAATCTTAAGTTTAAGTTCAACCACAAGTTTTGCTAAAGAATATTACAAATGGGTGGATGCCAAAGGGTCTACCCATTACACCACCACACCACCACCAAAATCTGCAAAGAAGAAAGGTAAAGTGGATACTTATGGCGCGGCAGGTTCTGCTAGTCACGCGGCGCATGCAAATGCGGATAAAGAAGCACAGAATGCAGCAGCGGAAAAAGAGGCGCAAAATCATGTAAATGCAGGACTAGCGGCGGCAAATGCGGCTGAAGCCCCGAGCACCCCTATGAAAAAATCGCCATCCGTTTCAGCTGCTCAGCGCGCTGAATAAAATAAGAAAGAAGTGGTGGCAGCTGCTTGCCATCACTCGCCATGTTCAATAAATGAATATTTTTTCCTTTTTATTCAATTATCTAGTATTGAGCATAATATTATTCGCCTCAGCATGTATTCATGCTCAAAATTTTTATAAATGGGTAGATGCAAATGGTTCAACGCACTACACCACCACACCTCCGCCGAAAAATGCCAAGAGACTTGGCTCAGTATCAACCTATCAAAATAAAACTGAACAATCTAAAAAAGTACCAGAGTCCAAAGAACAAATACAAAATCATTATTCATTTCCCACAACAGCTAAAATTGAATTAACAGCAGCAGAACGAGCTGCAATTGAAATTCAAGTGAAACAGCAGCTCCAAAAAAACCAACAAACGTTAAAACAAGATCCATATGCCAATATGTTTGGCAGCGCAACAGAACAAGACATCCGCTCATCGATAGAATCAGCTTATTTGCAAAAGAAAGAGAAACGCGCGAATTCAAAAGCATCACCTCATTAAATGAGATTCTCCAAAGTTCCATTTCTAATGACCAGGAAGATAAAATCCTGATCTGGAAACTGACATTGCATAGCAATTTGCGCTATGCTGTGCAACAAACTTTTTAACCATTGTTCTTATATACGTTTATGACTACTCACATTGACCCTGAATATCAAGCCAGTGCGATTGAACCAACGGTCCAACAAGACTGGGAAACTCGCAAAGCCTTTAAAGTTGCCGACACTGTAGAAGGTCCACGTCGTTATATCCTCTCGATGTTCCCTTACCCAAGTGGCAAACTGCATATGGGTCATGTGCGTAACTATACCATTGGTGACGTAATCAGCCGTTTCCACCGCTTAAAAGGTGAAACTGTGCTGCAACCTATGGGTTGGGATGCGTTCGGTCTGCCTGCGGAAAATGCTGCGATTGCACATAAAGTGGCACCGGCAAAGTGGACTTTTGAAAACATTGATTACATGCGTAATCAATTAAAAAAATTAGGTCTTTCAGTAGATTGGGATCGTGAATTTGCGACCTGTACCCCTGAATATTACCACTGGGAACAATGGTTATTTGTTCAGCTTTATAAAAAAGGCCTGATCTACCGTAAACTATCAACCGTAAACTGGGATCCGGTGGATCAAACCGTTTTAGCAAATGAACAGGTTGAAAATGGTCGCGGCTGGCGTTCAGGTGCATTGGTGGAAAAACGTGATATTCCAATGTACTACTTCCGCATTACCGACTATGCGCAAGAATTATTAGACGATTTAGACACCTTAAAAGACGGCTGGCCACAACAAGTCTTGACCATGCAACGCAACTGGATTGGTCGCTCACAAGGGATGGAAATTACCTTCCCTTCAGCAAATCCAGAAATCTATGCCGATGATTTAACAGTATATACCACTCGTGGTGACACCTTGATGGGTGTGACTTATGTTGCGGTTGCTGCTGAACATCCAATGGCGCTTAAAGCGGCTGAAACCAATCCTGAATTAAAAGCATTTATTGAAGAATGCCGTATGGGTTCTGTTGCAGAAGCCGATCTTGCCACTGCCGAGAAAAAAGGTATGGCGACTGGCCTTTCAGTTAAACACCCTGTAACAGGTGAAGCTGTTCCGGTCTGGATTGCCAACTATGTATTGATGTCTTACGGTTCAGGTGCGGTGATGGCAGTGCCTTCACACGATGAACGTGACTTCGAATTTGCCAACAAATACGGTTTGACCATCAAGCAAGTGATTGATGCCAAAGGTGCAGACGATGCAGACTTTGATTCAACCCAATGGCAGGAATGGTACGGTTCTAAAGAAGGTAAACTGGTCAATTCAGGCGAATTTGACGGTTTAGACTTCCAGGGTGCTTTTGATGCATTTATTGCAAAATTAGAACCACAAAAACTTGCCAATACCAAAGTTCAGTTCCGTTTACGTGACTGGGGGGTTTCTCGTCAGCGTTACTGGGGTTGTCCAATCCCAATGATCAACTGTGAAAAATGTGGTCAGGTCACTGTACCTGAAGAACAGCTTCCAGTGATTCTACCCACTGACGTTGTGCCAGACGGTTCTGGTAACCCACTCAACAAAATGCCTGAATTTTTCGAGACTAAATGTCCATGCTGTGGCGGTGATGCACGTCGTGAAACAGATACCTTGGATACCTTTGTAGAATCTTCTTGGTACTATGCACGTTATGCATCTCCAGACTTCACTGGCGGCATGGTTAAACCGGAAGCAGCTCAAACCTGGCTTCCAGTAAATCAATATATTGGTGGTGTTGAACACGCGATTCTGCACTTGTTATACGCGCGCTTCTTCCACAAATTGATGCGTGATGAAGGCGTGGTACAAGGTAATGAACCATTCACCAACTTGCTCACCCAAGGTATGGTGCTGGCAGATACTTTCTACCGTGAAGCGGATTCAGGCAAGAAAACCTGGTTTAACCCTGCTGACATCGAACTTGAAAAAGACGAAAAAGGCCGTGTGCTTTCTGCAAAATACACCGGCGATGGTCAAGAAGTTGTGGTGGGCGGTCAAGAGAAAATGTCGAAATCGAAGAACAACGGTATCGACCCGCAAGCGATTATTGACCAATACGGCGCAGATACCGCACGTGTATTCATGATGTTTGCGGCACCACCAGATCAATCACTTGAATGGTCTGACGCAGGCGTTGAAGGTGCAAACCGCTTCTTGAAACGTGTATGGCGTTTAGCTACAAGCTTCCTTGAACAAGGCAATGCTGCAACTGCATTTGATGCAGCAAAACTTTCAACAGCTGCGCAGGACTTACGTCGTAAAACGCATGAAACCATCCAGAAAGTGGGTGATGACATCGAACGTCGTCATGCATTTAACACGGCTATTGCTGCGTTGATGGAACTTTTAAATGCCAATAACAAGTTTGAAGCAAAAGATGACAACGATGTTGCTGTCGCACGTGAATCCATCACTACCCTGCTTACTTTGCTTGCTCCGTTTGCACCGCACTTAAGCCAAACCCTATTGGCTGAGTTTGGTATCGAATTAACAAATGCTTTATTCCCTGCTGTGGATGAATCTGCGTTAACCCGTAATACTCAAACTATCGTGGTACAAGTCAACGGCAAACTTCGTGGCAAACTTGAAGTCTCTGTAGATGCATCGAAAGATGAGATCTTGGCTCAAGCAAAAGCACTACCTGAAGTTCAACAATTCTTGACTGGTCCAACCAAGAAAGAAATTGTGGTACCGAATAAATTAGTGAACTTGGTGGTTTAATTAAATTTGAAAAATCCCCTCTCCTTTCAAGAGAGGGTTAGGGAGAGGTAAATTTCAACCCTCATCCTAACCTTCTCCCAGAGGGAGAAGGAACTTTTCATTAGGAATTAAAAACAAAACCCAAACAAAGCCCGTTGCCAGCCAACGGGCTTTGCACATACAATCACTAAATATTTCAATCTTCCTTTTTCTTTAAAGAACAATACAGAGGATAACGCATGCATTTGGGCAAACGTTTAGCAGCAATTGTTTTAACTTGTGGTCTAAGTGCAGGCTTAGTGGGTTGTGGCTTCCATTTAAAAGGCACCAATCCGACAACTGCTCCTGTGGCTTATTCTAAAATGAAATTGGTCTTGCCGAATAATACAGAAGACTTATATGAAAAACTTGCAATTTATTTAGGTGCCACAGGCATTCAGCTCAGCGATAGTTCTGATGCCTACGTGTTGCGTGTACTGGATTACACACCACAACGTCATGAGTTAAACGGTAAATTGGTAGAAACCTTACTGCGCTTAACGGTGACTTTCCGTATTGAAGATGCACAGGGTAATCCGGTGACTGAACCGCGCACCATTACCGCTTCACGCAGCTATCAATATGATGTGGCCACTGTAAACACTGATGACCAAGAACAAAAATATCTTAATCAGGTGATTGTTGATGATGTGGCACAGCAAATTGTGCGTCAGATTTCATCCAACCGCCTACCGAAAGTGGTCACCAAACCGGCCAACTCAACCACACAACCTTAAATATAGATAACAGTGCTATGAAACTTGACTATCCCCAAGCCCTAAAACGTGTTGATGAAGCTCGTGGTGCCTGGATTATGTATGGTCAAGAACCTTTGCTTGAACAGAATTTACTGGATGCTTTTCGTCAAAGCTGGCACAAACAGGAAATTGAACGTCAGCGTTATGACGTTAGCAATGTCAGTGACTGGAAAAATGTCTTTAATGCTTTAAATAGCCTGTCATTATTTTCTACTCAACTTGCAGTTGAAGTGCATGGCAATATCAAGCCCGATGCCAACAGCATCAAGCAACTGAAAAGCTATATCCAGCACAATGAGCAGAACCTGCTATTGGTGGTGATGCCCAAACAGGACAGCAGCAGCCTAAAATCCAGTTTTTTCCAGGTGGTGGATGCCAATGGTGTCACTGTTCCGCTCACGGCCAATTATCCGCAAGACCGGCAACGGATTTTAAGCATTGAGGCAGAAAAGCTTGGGATTAAACTGGCCAATGATGCTTGGGCTTGGCTGGAACAACACCATGAGCACAACCTGCTGGCAGCCAAAAACAGTTTAATGCGCGTCAGCGATACTTTTGCCGACGTAGACGTGATCCAGATTGATCATTTGTATTCATGCTTACAAGATCAATCTCGCTATACTACTTACGATTTAAATGATGCCCTGCTAGCCGGCAACCTGGCTCAGGCAATTAAAATTTTCCAGTATCTGATTGCTTCTGGCGAGCCGATGAGCCTGATTTTGTGGAGCATCAGTAAAGAAATGCGTTTACTGATGCAATTGTTTGAACAGCCGCAAAATGCCTTGCAACTTGGAATCTGGAAAAATAAAGTCAGTCAATATCAACAGGCCTTAAGACGGCTCAATCCAAACTGTTTCCTGACTTGGCCATCCCTGTTGTTGCGCATTGATGCATCCATTAAAGGTTTGGGGGACGAGAATCCCGAACATCTGATCCTACAAGCCATCAGTAGCATGTGCGGTCAAAACTTATTTGAATCAAATGCTTAACTAAAAAAGCGCGAAAACCAGCTTTTACCTTTCTTTTGTTCCTGTGTACGCAGATAGTGCAGCATATTGTCACGCACTGCATCCACATAGTCTTGATCATCATGCTGGATATGATTAATCAACCACTTTGACAATAGTCGATATAAATCATTTTCAACCGACTCTCCCTTGTCAAATTTATGACGATAATCATTTAGCCGTTTAACAAATAATTCATGTATACCTCTATGAGAAGGCAAATACTGATAACGTACCTGCTCAAGCAGGTTTTCTTCAAAGCTAAAATGCGATTGGGTATAATCAATCAAATCATCCAGGACTTCCTTGATCTGGTTGCGATCCCCACTCCCTCTAATTTTTTCCAACGCATTAATGTAATCCAATATCTGACGATGCTGATTATCAATCACATCAATCCCAATATTATAAGTTTCATTCCATTCCATCACTTACCCCTTACAAATTTTCATATTAAAGTTATGATCTTTTTCGCATAATTATGGGGATTAATGCTCTTATTATTAAACCCATAATTATTTTATGGATTTAATAATACAAACTTTTTTTATTTAAATCTAGAGATAAAACAAAGATTTTTAAAATTATGTGTACCAGTTCGAAACTCAGGGCGGTAAAATAAAAAACAAATAAAAATGTCGAACATAAAAAATTATTCAAATAAAAATCATTAAATAAATCTAGCATCATTCGACTAAAATATAATCTGTCTAGATGACTAAGATCAGTTGGCAAAAATACATTCTCACCACAGCAATTCTGCGAAACTCAACAGTCAGACGGAAAATCACCTTTCAGAAAACTGATTGAATTGAAATTTAATCCAGTGCCCATCATTTAAAAATCACTCTCTAAAAAGCTGCTTCAACATTAACCTATAATATCTTTAGTGACTTTTCCAAGAGATCTCCAAAAAGAAAATAATTCTCATTTCTTTTTAAAAAGTTCACGTTTTATCCTTATTTAACTTTTATAATTGGTCTAATTTTCCTCATTTATCAGCTCACTATGCCAAAAATAAAACCGTCCAAAATAGTTGTTGCGGTGGTCTGTATTCTTGCTATTGCAGTCACAGCCTGGTTGTTTCTGAAACCGAAAGAGCAAGCACCGCAATACATCAGCAGTGAAGTCAGCCGCGGTGACATTGAAGATTCGGTGCTTGCAACTGGTGTACTTGAAGCGACCAAAATGGTCAGCGTCGGTGCACAGGTATCTGGACAGGTCAAAAAGATGTATGTGAAATTGGGCGACCAAGTGAAACAAGGTCAACTGATTGCCCGAATTGATTCGATTCGTCAGGAAAATGGCCTGAAAACGGCTGAAGCGAGCATTAAAAACCAGCAGGCTCAACTGGCAGTCAAACAAGCCAACTTAGCAAAAGTTCAAGCTGAATATCAACGTCAGCAAGCCATGTATGCCCAAGATGCGACATCACGTGCTGAACTCGAGTCCGCATTGGCGAGCTACAAAACAGCACAAGCTGACATTTTGGCGATTAATGCGCAAATTGAACAATCTCGTTTAACCTTGGCCACAGCAAAAGAAGATTTGGGCTATACCCAGATTGTTGCACCTATGGATGGCACTATTGTGGCGATTGTGACCGAGGAAGGTCAAACCGTAAACGCCAACCAAAGCGCACCGACCATTGTCAAACTGGCCAAACTCGACAACATGACGATTAAAGCTGAAATTTCGGAAGCTGATGTGATGAAAGTTGAAGAAGGTCAAACCGTGTATTTCACCACCTTGGGCAATAGCGACAAAAAACATTATGCCAAACTACGCCAGGTAGAACCGGCACCGAACTCTATCAATACAGAAAGCAATAACTCATCCACTTCGTCTTCAAACACGGCTGTGTATTACAACGCCCTGTTTGATGTACCCAATGAAGATGGCAAACTGCGTATTGATATGACTGCGCAAGTATATATAGTCTTGGCTGAAGCAAAAAATGTATTAACTGTACCTGCAGCAGCTTTGCAAAGTTCAAACCGCCCTCAAGGCAAACGTGCTGATCGTAATGCAGACCAAGCAAAACAACAAAAGCCAGCCGATACCGATCAAGCCAAAACTGAACGCCCTAAACGCCTGGAACTTTCTGCAGAAGAAAAATCACTGATTGAACAAGGCAAAGCATCTATGTCGATGGTGCGCGTGGTTCAGGCCGATGGTTCTGCAAAACCGCAGCCGGTACTGGTGGGTTTGAATAACCGTGTTACCGCCCAAGTCATCAAAGGCTTGAAACAAGGTGAGAAAGTAGTGATTGCAGATGCTTCCGATACCTCAAATGATGCTGCCAAACGCAGTAACCGTGTAGGTGGTGGTGCAGGTCCAGTGAGAATGTAATCATGAGTCAAGATCAACAACCTTTGCTCAAGGTCACAGATCTGACTCGTGAATTCCCCGCTGGGGAAAGCACCATTCAGATTTTAAAGGGCATTAATCTTGAGATTTACCCGGGAGAACTGGTGGCCATTGTCGGGCAGTCCGGTTCGGGAAAATCCACCCTGATGAATATTTTGGGATGTCTGGATCAACCAACCTCAGGGAGCTATCAGGTTAAAGGACGTGAAACCCGCAAATTAGAAGCAGATGAACTGGCACAACTGCGCCGTGAATACTTTGGTTTCATTTTCCAGCGCTATCATTTATTGGGTGATTTAACTGCGGCAGGTAACGTTGAAGTTCCGGCCATTTATGCCGGGGTAGATACTTCCGCCCGTCAACAACGCTCGACCCAACTGCTTACAGATCTGGGATTGGCTGAAAAAACCCAAAACCGTCCCAGTCAGTTGTCCGGTGGTCAGCAACAGCGTGTTTCGATTGCCCGTGCCTTGATGAACGGTGGCGATGTGATCCTAGCCGATGAACCGACCGGTGCATTGGATAAAAATAGTGGTATTGAGGTGATGCGTATTTTACGTGAGCTGAATGCCAAAGGTCATACCATTATTCTCGTGACCCACGATCACAACGTTGCAAAAAATGCTTCGCGTATTATCGAAATTAGTGACGGCAACATTATTTCAGATAAACCGAATGTGCCTGAAGTTGCCACAGATGAAGTTTTAGAAAAACAAAATTTACAACACAGTGTACAGAAAAAAACGCCGTCCTGGCGCTCGGCTGCAGACCGGTTAGGTGAAGCCTTCCATATGGCCTTGCTGGCCATGAATGCACACCGTATGCGCACCTTCCTGACCATGCTCGGGATTATTATCGGGATTGCTTCGGTGGTTTCTGTGGTGGCACTGGGCAATGGTTCACAAAAGCAGATTCTGGAAAATATCAGCAGTCTTGGAACCAACACCATTACCGTTTATCAAGGCCGTGGCTTTGGTGATAATTCCAAAACGGCACAGGTAAAAACTCTGGTTCCTGCGGATGCCGATGCACTCGCTGAGCAACCCTATGTTGATGGGGTCAGCCCTTCTGTCACCAATAACATTACTGCACGTTTTAAAGATACCGAAGCCTCTGCTACAGTGAATGGCGTCAGTGAAGACTTCTTCTATGTCAAAGGCATGAACTTTCAGTCTGGACAGCCTTTTGACAAAGAAGGCGTGACTGAACGTACCCAAGATGTGGTGATTGACAACAATACCCAAAAAACATTCTTTAGCGATGGCACCAATCCTGTGGGTCAGGTCATTCTGCTCGGTAGTGTTCCCAGTCGTATCATTGGCGTGATTGAAGCACAAAAATCGATGATGGGTAATTCTGACAGCCTGAATGTTTACCTACCCTACTCGACCGTGATGAGCCGCATGTTGGGTCAGGCCAATGTACGCAGCATCATCGTGCGTATCAAAGATGAATACCCGAGTGCAGCAGCTGAAAATGCCATTCTGAATTTGCTGGTACAACGCCACGGCGCACAGGATGTGTTTACCCAAAATGCCGACAGTATTCGTGAGACCATCCAGCAAACCACACAAACCATGACCTTACTGGTTTCTGCAATTGCGGTGATTTCATTGATTGTTGGGGGTATCGGGGTGATGAATATCATGCTGGTATCGGTGACTGAACGTACTCAGGAAATTGGGGTGCGTATGGCCGTCGGTGCCCGTCAAAGTGACATCTTGCAACAGTTCCTGATTGAGGCGGTACTGGTCTGTATTTTAGGGGGCATCTTGGGGGTGCTTTTATCCTTAGGTATTGGGCAGCTGATTAGCCATTTTGCAGGAGGTACCTTCCAGATGGCCTATTCAACCACTTCCATTGTGGCTGCCTTTGTATGTTCAAGCATGATCGGGATTATCTTCGGTTTTATCCCTGCCCGTAATGCAGCACAGCTTAACCCTGTGGATGCACTTTCTCGCGAATAAGGATAGATAAAATGCAAATCAATTTTACCCAACTTGCCACTGCCCTGATGCTGAGTGGATCACTGGTCGGTTGTGCTGCGGTGGTGAAAACCCCGTATGAACAGCCTGCCGTGAATATTCCAGGCAGTTTCCATAACAGCAAAGCCATGAGTCAGCAAGTGCATGCCGATGTCTATGCTGATCAATGGTGGACATTGTTTGGCGATGCGCAGCTAAATCAATTGGTCAATCAGGTTTTAACCAGCAATACCGATTTGGCGGTTGCCGGGATTAACTTGCAGCAGGCACGTTTACAGGCTGGTTTGGCAAAAAACCAGCAAGGCCCACGGGTCAGTTCCAGCGTTTCGGCAGGACATAGTATTGACCTGAATTCTGGTGATGATGCTTCACGCGGTCTGTCTGTAAGTGGTGGCGTAAGCTATGAACTGGACTTGTTCGGGAAACTGGCTCGACAAACTGAAGCCAGCAGATGGGAAGCCTTAGCCACCGAACAGGACTTGCAAGCTACTGCACAAAGTCTGATTGCCACTACGGCAAATTTATATTGGCAGTTGGGTTATCTGAATGAACGTTATCAAATTGCCCAGCAAAACCTGGCGAGTACGCAAAAAACCTTTGAGTTGGTTCGTACCCAATACCGTGCCGGTGCAGTTTCCGGTCTGGACTTAACTTCAGCTGAACAGTCGGTGCAAAGCCAAAGAGCGACCTTAAGCCAGATAGAACAGCAAAAAGTAGAAACCAGAACGGCTTTAGCTGTTTTGATGCAGCAACCGGTGCAACAACTCAATATTACTGAGCCGCAGCGTTTACCGCGTATTGCCTTACCGGCAATTTCAGCCGGCTTACCGGCAGACCTGTTGTCACGTCGTCCAGACTTGCAAGCCAGTGAACTACGTTTACGCAAGGCACTTGCCAATAAAGATGCCACCAAAGCCAGTTATTACCCTTCGATTAATTTGACCGGAAACCTGGGTTCTTCCAGCACATCGTTAACCAACCTGTTGCAAAACCCAGTTTTAACCCTAGGTACAAATCTCAGCCTGCCGTTCTTGCAATATAACGACATGAAAAAAGATTTGGCGATTAGTGACCTGGATTATGAAAAAGCGATTATCCAGTATCGTCAAAGTCTTTATCAGGCCTTT
The DNA here is from genome assembly GCF_037402435.1 of Acinetobacter sp. NS-4. Taxonomy (NCBI): domain Bacteria; kingdom Pseudomonadati; phylum Pseudomonadota; class Gammaproteobacteria; order Moraxellales; family Moraxellaceae; genus Acinetobacter; species Acinetobacter sp. NS-4. The sequence continues at coordinate 16,297 of NZ_JBBEUE010000016.1, forward strand.
GCCGATGTTGAAAATGCACTATCGGCCCGTACCGAGTTAAACAAACAGGTGGCTTTGCAAGAACGCAATATGCAGCTTGCCGAGAAAACTGAACGTTTGACTGAAGTACGCTACCGTAACGGTGCCATCGCCCTGAAAAATCTGCTCGATGCTCAGGAAACCACACGTAATGCACGTTTGTCTTTGGTTCAAACCAAACAGAGCCAATACAATGCTTATGTCACCTTGATGCAGTCTTTAGGCGGTAGCCCAATCAAGCCATTGCCTTAAGTTAAAAGTGAAATAAAAAAAGATGCCCAAGTGGCATCTTTTTTTATCAGAAAAATTCCTGCTGAACTTTTCTGTTTGGCTATTTTTAACTTTTTAAAAGTTAAAAACTCGGGCGGTAATATTTATAGGTCAGGCCTTTTTCATTATAAACATCATAACTTCTTTGCTTAAAGTCAGATACCCATTGCTTGCCGTTAAATCCTGCAATATGTCCATACATATGTTTGCCGGTTCGATCAATAATATAAATATCACCTTCTTTCGGGGCATCGAACTTAGGATTAATTTGTCGATAACCAATGTTCATCAACGTATTTCCCCAGTCTGCCGCCGCGACGGGATGACTTTGAAATCTTGCACCGGCTGATTCCAAAGCAAGCCTGATACTTTTGGCACACTTTTTTGAACTGCTATTGGAAGAAACGCCCTGCAAGAAATCAGTAAATTTATTAATATCAATTCGCTGTCCACTTTTGGCAAGCATATTATTTTTTTGTGTTGCTTCGACAGTCTGAAATTCTTTAGATTTTTTAGAATTTCTACCCGATTGGGAACGAATTATGATGTTTGCCTGAACAGGAGCATGTACTTCACTCATGTTTACATTATGATCATAAGCCATTCTTTACCAAACACTCCTAAGCCTTCAACGACCGGCTTTTCATTCATTTCGACGGCAAGATAGTAACTCCTAAAATGTGATTTTTCATCTAATAAATGTAATCAAATATGAACAGCCCCCTTAAAATCGAGTTAAATGATTAATTTTTGTTAACTTTTATAAATACAGAAATCTATAAATTTAATTTATGCTCACTTAATCAGCAATATACTGTCTTGGGGTTTAGCGTCTTTCATCCATACATTGATATGCTTGAAGGGAGCAAATGAAAAAATAAAACATACGCTACATTTTCAATGCTTTGTTAAAATACGTTGAATTCAATTCAGCATCAGCAATACATTTGGAACATTTTATAGCGATTGCGACACAGCATTTGTGATGCATGCTCAGAAAGACTGGACATAAACATTTCACTTTTTTTTATTCTGATAATTTTTAAACCCTGCTGATTCAACAGAAGCTTGATCCTTAATAACAAACTCAAAACGAGGTTATCGACTGGTTTAATCAATACCAAGATATGAAGCGTTTTTTTCAGCATTCAGATAAGCGATTTCAAAAAATGAGAAAATCGCGAGATTATTATAAGACGTTATATGAAACAGACCAAAAGTCGCTTTTTGACGCTAACCAGGAGATCGAACGGTTAAAAAAATTATTGGAACAAAGGGGTATTAGTTCAGATCAGCTTAGACATTAAGTTAAAAAATAAGAAAGTGTTCCATTTTGATGAAAGTTTCGAATCCTCATTAAAAAGAAACTCCCTTCTTATTCGAAAATATTTATTTATACTGAAAATGGATAAGCAATTGCTTCATGATACTGATAACCTTCAACTTCAAAGTCATCTAATGTCACCCATGTTTCAATATCTTCAAGACTCTTAATATTAGGATTGATATGAAGTTTCGGTGCAGGATACGGTTCACGTTTTAATTGTACATCGCGCATGAGTTCTAATTGATCTTCATAAATATGTGCATTTACGATCTTATGATAAGCCTTTCCAGCCTTATGTCCGGTAATTTGAGCCATTAGAGCTAGCAAAGTAAAAACTTGAATTTGATTAAAATTTTGACCTAATGGCACATCACATGAACGCTGCGATGAAGTTAAGTAAAGCGTATCCCCCACCAAAGAAAACGTGTGGGTATGCATACAAGGGCGTAAACATCCCATGTGAAACTCGCCTGGATTGTAGAATGTTAGAATTTCACCTCGGTCATCAATACCATTACGCAAATCATCATAGATTTTACGAAGCTGATCGAATTCTTCTCCTGCCGAGTTATGCCAATGACGTCCTTGTACACCATATACTCGGCCCATATCATCTTCACCTTTACGATGAGGATTAGCTAACCAGGCTTCATTATCGTTGGCATTGGCATTCCAGGTATTACAGCCAATAGCGCGAAACTGAGCTGCATTATCATACCCACGTAGATACCCTAACAACTCTGCAATAGCTGCTTTCCAATAACTTTTTCGGGTAGTCACTAAAGGAAATTCATTAGCTCCTACGTTATATTCCAAATCAGCATTAATAACGGTTAAACAACGCTTTCCAGTTCGTTCATTTTCAACCCATACGCCTTCATCAACTATGCGTTGACACAAATCTAGATATTGTTTCATTCAACCACCTTAATTGCACTAACTCAAAACTGATCTGGCAGTTACCCTTTTTAGAGTGCCTACCAAGTTAATTTGAGCTAAATTTTTTCCCATCAGGCAATTTTTCTAGTGATGTGTGGCCACAACACATTTTTTCCCTGATGAGGTCATTCAGTATTATAGAGTTTAAGAGCTTTATTTCACAAATCTATTGATAAGGCTTATTCAGTATACGGGGAGCAGTCCAAGCGTGTATCCCTGCTGTATCAACAAACAATCGCTGAAGCATTAAAGACAAAGGCCTATGCTAATCGAGGTTATGATAAAAGCCTTTTATTTCTTACATGTACTCGTGCTGTAGGGCGCTGAGCTATTAACTATTTTCCCTCTTGTTAAACACGATTTTTGAAATGAGCCAATAACAATCTCTACAAATGCTAATCTAAGAAATAAATTTATTATAATCATCCTGATAACAAAAAAGGATATACCTTGTGCGCCATTCTTAGCATCTTGAAAAACATTACATCGAACGTGCGGGATGGTTGCGTGCAGCTGTGCTGGGGGCAAATGACGGGATTATTTCAGTCACCAGTCTCGTGGTGGGAATCGCGGCCAGTGGAGCATCTACCCATACCCTACTGGTGACCTGTGTCGCCGGATTGATCTCTGGAGCTGCATCGATGGCTGCGGGTGAATATATTTCGGTTAAATCTCTGCAAGACATTGAAAAGAATGATCTGCAGATGGAATAACGTGAACTGCAACGCCATCCTGAACATGAATTAAATGAGCTAAAAAATATTTACATACAGCGTGGATTACAACCCGCTTTAGCGCAAGAAGTCGCGTAGCAACTGACTATACACAATGCTTTAGATACCCATGCGCGTGATGAAATTGGTATTTCAGATCGTACTTCTGCCCAGCCCTTTCGTGCTGCATTCTCTTCAGCCACTGCATTTACAATCAGTTCACTCTTTCCTTTAATTTCCATTATGCTGCTGCCGGAGCAATACTTAAAGAAAGGCGTCATGCTGATTGGGGTATTAAGTCTCGGAATTATGGGTGCCTTGGCCAGTTATGCTGGCGGTGCAAGTATTTGGAGAGGTTCGATTCGGGTGATGATTTGGGGAATTATCGCCATGTTATTCAGTGCTTGGATCGGATCATTATTTAATGTTGCGGTGGCATAAGATACCTTTTTTATATGATCCAAATATTCCCACTTCTATGAGGAGTATAGATAATAAGTCTATAGTAATATTTGACCTGTCTGACATGCTTTATATCGATAAAGCATGTTGTTCTGGGTGAACAATATGCCTATTTTTTATAGTTATAGATCTAAATCATTTCATTTTTTTAAAAAGCATACTTTTTAATACATTATCTTTGAAAATAAAATGGTGGATTAATGCAGCACAAGCATGTAAACCTACGACTGTAATAAAGAAGTTACCTAAAAATTGATGTATCTGACCAATATATTTAACCTCTCTAACACTGCTCAAAAGTGGCAAATTAAAAGATAAAACTTTGAAATTATCAGTAAAACTCGATAATGCAAGCCAGCCCGCTATTGGAACGACACATAAACTTAAGTAAAGCGTAAATCTGACAATTTTAAATAATTTTATTTGATACGAATTAATGATCTCATTTTGAGGAATATTTCTTTTATAGAGAAAAACAAAACTCAATCTCACGAAAAATAGAATAAATATTGAAATTCCGCCTATAACATGAATCTGGCCCTGCAAGCCTGTTCTTGTTGGATCTCCACTCGTCAAATATACAATTACAACTAAAACAAAGGTAATCCAGTGCATTATTATCATAGGTTTAGGATAATTATTGTTCATATTTTTTCCTGAATTTTAAATATTTAAATAAAACTGAACCGATGAAAAAAGAATAGATAAAATTTGTCTAGTAAAGTAATGGTAGCCCAAGTTGGCTGCATATCATCTCCCAAATTGAAGATCTTTTGTAATTTCAACATACCTCATTTCTAGCCTATAAAGGGTACTGCTATAGTCTTAAAAAGACATTGCCAAACGCTTAGAAATTTTGGGCACGAAGATTTATTTTTAATAGGCAGCTCATAAATGTTATTTCAGACATTGGATCGAGGAAAGCCTGCAAATGCAGGCTTGGTCTTATTTTTGTACTAGACCGATATTATTAAAAAAATACACATCATAATTGCGATAATGTAAAACTTGAACATTCGCATAATGAGGGTTAAAGGAGTTGCTGCGAGCCAGCACGACAAGGGCTTCTCCAGATTTGATTTTTTGATCCAGGATGGAATCGGACCACAGGTATTGCCTACGTTCGGGTTCAAAAATCAGGCCATCCTTGAGTTGTTCTGAACTACTGTCCTGGCTGGCATTCTCCCAGTCATCCACCAAATAAACAGGTTTTTGTAGATTGAGAAGGAATGGAACATCATAAAAATAGTTGTGATAAAACACAATTGGCATATTTGCCGTAATATTTTTCTGGAAAGAAACCTGATTAGCATTATTTTGAACATCAAGAATTCTGACCCCAAGACTCACGCTCATACAGAGCATTATTGCCATACTGAACATGAGCGAAAAATAGGAAATTCGCTGTTTGAGATAATAAAAAATGAGCAGAATACTGAATATAAGAATTCCAGTTCCCAAACTATAGAGTGCGGTAATATTGACATAGAGTAGATTTTTCGGCCTTGCGGTAAAAGGTAAGCTAATAAAAGCTACACCTACAACAAGAACCAAAACAGGCGTTGCCCAGGTTTGAAAACGGTTTATTTTGTTACTGGTCAGGACTCGATCCACCATGATGGCGATGAACACCGCCAAGGGAGGCGTTGCTGGCAGAATATAACCTGCAAGTTTTGATGGAGGAATTGAAAAAAAGGTCGTCACAGAAACAAACCAGATCAGCATTAAGGTTAAAATACTTGGACCGAGTGATTGGCTGAAATCCTGTTTTGAGAATTTAAATTGTGAAACAAAGAACCAGGGTAAAAAGCTGATCAACAAGCAGAATAAATAAAATGGCCAAGGCAGCTTGTTATTAAACTGATCCGAGCTAAAGCGGCTGAATTGCTGGTCGATGAAAAAATACTGCAAAAAGGCCGGGTATTTTAAATGCATCAGATAAACCCAAGGCAGCGCAATCACACAGAAAATAATTAAACCGATGGGGTTAAGCAGAGAAGGAATTTTTTTCCATTGTTTGCTTGCGAGAACCCAGAGCAGAATAACCATTCCCGGAATTAAAATACCAATCAGTCCTTTGGTTAAAAAACCTAAAGCACACGCCACATATCCCATCCACAGAACTGACTTTTCTCCTGAAAGAGTAAAGTCGGCAAAACATAGAATAGTGATGCTGATCCAGCAAGCAAGCAACAGATCATGATTAACATACTGGCTGCTGCCGAAAAAAAGCAGGCTGGTAGCCAAGATCACTACACTAAGTTGGGCAATCCGTTCATTACAGTGTTTTTTTAGAAACCAGAACAAGCCAACGAGCATCATGATCCCGGCCAGTGTAGGTACAAGGCGGAGTACCCAGACATGTACTCCAAAAATTTCCATCAACACACTGCTGATCCAGTGCAACAATGGTGGTTTATGCATAAAAGGCAGACCATTAAGACGAGGCACTAACCAGTCACCAGATTGCAGCATAGCCCGGCTGATATCACCATAACGGCCTTCATCCGGAAGGGAAAAATAACGAATGCCGGCACAAGCGATCAACCAGATGCTGATGCACCACAGCATTAATTTTGATGAACGGAAAAGTGGCTTCATAGCGGAATTCCCTAAGGTTTAAATGCAAAGATCCGGTTAAGAAAAAAAGTAAATAAGGCAGTAACGATAATTGTGATAATCAGTAAAATTGAAATCGGATAAGGCGTGAAATGATGCAACGCGATGAGCATCGTTTCATTAAAAACAAAGCCAGTAACTGCCACAATAATAAATTTTGGCAGCGTCTGGCGGTGTGAAATCTGGACGACATTAAAGGTAAAGATGCGGTGGCCAAAATAACTCACCCAGAATGCGCTCAAAAAACCCAATAAGTTCGCCACTGCAATGTTCATCTGTTGATGAATAAGCAGCATTGCCAAGGCATAATGGGTCAAAGCGGCCAGTAAACCAATGATTCCAAAACGCAGAAATTGAAAAAATAAGTGGGTGGATAACATAACTTAAGGCTTTATGATTTTGATTCTGTTTCAGGCACAGCCTGTCTGTTTTTTGAATGTTCAGCAGCAATAATATATTTGGGTCGGGCTTTGACCTCTGAATAAATTCGGCTGATGTATTCCCCTAAAATACCAATAAAAATCAGTTGGATTGCCCCCAAAAAGGCTAAACCAGCGGCTAGCGTTGCCCAACCAGGTACTTTGGCTCCCTCGAATAGGGTTTGTACTGTAATCCAGCAGCCATAGCTAAAAGAGAAAATACCCAGAAGGATGCCTAAATAAATGCAGATCCTTAACGGTAAGTCAGAAAAGGCCGTTAAACCTGAAATGGCAAGATTGAGCAGAGATTTAAAATTGAAACTCGACCGACCGCATTGGCGTTCTTTTTCGGTAAACAAAATGCCGATACTTTTAAAACCCACCCAGGCATAAAGGCCTTTCATATACAAATTACGTTCAGGCAAGTCACGGATGGCATGCACTACCTTGGCATCGAGCAATCTAAAATCACCAGCATTTTCCGGGATATTTAATGTAGAGCTGGCATTGAGAATTTTGTAGTAAATATGGGTGAATAATTTTTTTAGCCAGGACTCGGTTTCCCGGTTACGGATGCCATAAACCATCTCATAACCTTCTTTCCATAAGCTCAACATGGTCGGGATCACATTGATCGGATGCTGGAAATCGGCATCAATCAAGAGTGCCAGATCAGCATCAACATGATCTAGACCAGCATATAAAGCAGCTTCTTTACCGAAGTTACGGGAAAACTCTAGCACACGTAAAGGATAGTCTTTCTGCAGGCCTTGTAATACTTCAATAGTGCTATCTTTACTACCATCATCTATAACAATGATTTCAAAGCAAATATTTTCTTGTTTAAGCATTTTAGATAATGCTGGAATAAAATTTTTCAGGTTTTCTGCTTCATTGTGAGCAGGAACAACGCAGCATAAAAAAGGATTAAAATTAGACATTATATCCACCAATACGACCAAGTTTTATATTGTTGTTAGTACAGTCGTGAAAAAATTGTTCTGAAGTTAAATAATTATATTCTTGTATGCGTGCATTATAAATCGAATCCGGAGTATCTGGAATTCCAATAGACGGATGACACATAATCAGTAACTGATGTTCAGCGTGACTGAACCATTGCTGGCATAGATTTGGATAATGGGTAATGGAAAAATCATAGATACCGGCGAACTGTTCATTTTGGGCAAAATTTGCTTCTTGGCATAATCGTGTTAAACGCTTTGCTCCTAACATTTGCAACAACTGACTTTTGAATTGATAGGGGGCAATATTGACTGTGTGACTCAGACTACGAATCCAGCCTTTAAACCGCTGCTCTTTTAAGAAGTCAATCAGGATTTCTCGTATGACCGGAAACTGATGGACATGCTGATGGCCATCAACAAAGTGTGGTTGCTGTCCTAGGACTTCAACAAAATGATCCCATTGCTGCTGAATGCTTTTTCGGATTAATGTTTTGTCGAGCTGATGGGACCATGCACGCAGCATGAGTTGCGCAAGCGGATAACTAAAGGTTTGAGCATCAAAGACATGAGTCAAATTTAAATGTAAGCCAATATCAATCGTTGTCGCATATTGTTTTAATTTTAATGCCTCATTTGCCCACAAAGGTGATTGTGTCATGCAGGAGGCTGCCTGTAAGGAACCCCGTTCAATTAACTGGAAAATTGCCTGATCAATTTGGGGATTCATAGCAAAATCATCAGCACAAAAGCAGACTGTAGGCATAAATAATGACTTCTAGGTTAGATTGTCCGAATCAAAAGAGAGGGGTTTTATCTAATTTCTTATTGGATGATTATTAAGGAATAAACTTAATTAGAGCTTAAGTGAATTAGTCTCAACTTGATATGACATTGAGGTTAAAAAAGAGAAAGTTCCCTATTGTGATAAAAGGTCATATCTCAATCAAATAAAGGTAACTTTTTAATGTTACCTATTCATAATCAAATCATTAGCATATTCAATTTAGCTGAATAACTTTTAGATGTTTCTAAATCCTATAAAGTCATGAGTGTATTTCAGGATACTTTTTCCCTTATTAGAAACCGGTTGCATCTAGTAAGGTCGTGTACTCTGGAAAGAACTTAGGATTCTATTTATAGAACTACAGGATTGGTTAAGTGTGTTAGATATATCTATAATAAGCTTCTTAGAAAGCAACCGGCTGTGTGTAGATTGTAGGTATAATTTAGTTTAGGCTCTTTTTAACAATGTTTTGGATAGACTAATTGTGCAAAATAAAAAATGCACATTTAGCATACGGTATTAATTGCCTATTTATCCAAGCATAATGTGTAGAAACTTGGGGGTATAAGGTTTCTAGGCGTTCCATTTAATATTGCCAGCTACGCGCTGCTCACGCATATGATTGCGCAAGTCTGCGGTTTAGGTGTGGGCGATTTTGTCTGGGCTAGAGGTGATACATATTTGTATGCTAACCACTTTGAACAGGCCAAATTGCAGCTCAGCCGTGAGCCGATGGTACTTTGCCAATTAAAGCTAAATCCTGAAATCCAAGACATCTTCGATTTTAAATTTGAATATATTAAAATTGTTGGTTACGAATCACATCCTGCAATTAAGGCACCAGTTGCGGTTTAATTTTCCTTTTTAGAGTTCCCTCTCCTCTTAGGAGAGGAGAAACACTGTTTCACAAGGGGAGAGATTAGTACCCTCCTCCTAACCTCCTCCCTGAGCCATATATGGCGCAAGAGAAGGAATTAAAAATCAAAACTTTTAAATCCCTCTTCCCTCCTTTACTAAAGGGGAAAATTGTAGAAAGGATTTTGGGATTATTCACAAGGATTAAATAAATGACCTTCCAGAATTTAGAAATTGTGCATGTTGTAGCCATGGATCAGCAACGCTGCATTGGTAAAGATAATGACTTGCCGTGGCATATTTCTGCTGACCTTAAGCACTTTAAAGAAATTACCCAAGGCGGTGTGGTGGTCATGGGACGTAAGACCTTAGAGTCTATGGGTCGCACTTTGCCGAAACGTGTTAACTGGGTCATTACCCGGGACAATGACTGGTCATTTGAAGGCGCTAAAGTTGCCCACTCGATTGAAGATGCTTTATCTCAAGCAGTAGCCGATGTCAAAGCCTCAGAAAAACCTGATGCGATCTTTGTGATTGGTGGTGGAGAAATCTTTAAGCAGACCATGGATATTGCAGACTGCTTAGAACTCACCCACGTTGAACTGAATGTTCAAGGTGATGCCTACTACCCGGAAATTCCGGCTGAATTTAAAAAGGTCGCTTCAGAACAACATATTGACGACAAAACTGGGATTGCTTTTGAGTTCGCAACTTACCGAAAATAAAGGCAATAATTATAGATAACAGTCAAATATGCATAATATTGGAACAAGAGAATTCCTTCTTGCTTTGGGCATGGTGCTATTCCATACCGTGTTCAGTCTTTTCGTTATTATGTCCTCTATTTGGCTGTGTCTGGCCTTGTGGTTTCAGGAACCGCTTGGCTGGTTAATGACCCGCGTATTGATTGGAATCTGGATTGCCTTTGCTTTGAGCATTCTCGGCATCTATATCAGCCAGCATTGGTTTAACCGTCAAACTGATGTCCTGATCTATGTTGTGTTTTTTCTCATCGGCTTATTCTGGTATTTTGCTCTGGAAGCCAGGCAGGATCGTGACTGGAATCCTGAAGTTGCCCAAGTGCTGACTTATCAGCAGCATGGCGATCAAGTGACCTTACACAACGTGCGTCATTTTAACTGGCATGCTGATGGCAGTTATGATGAGCGCTGGGAAACTCGGCATTTTGATTTAAACCAGATCACCGGTGTCAATATCATTACTTCATATTGGATGGGGCCACGGATTGCCCATACCCTAGTCAGCTTTGATTTTGCCAATAGCAAACCCCTGACCTTTTCGATTGAAATTCGTAAACAAAAAAATGAAGAATTTTCCACCTATGGCGGTTTTTTTAGAAAATACGAACTCAGCCTGATTGCGGCAGATGAAAAGGACCTGATCTATACCCGCAGCAATATTCGTGGCGAACACGTCTATTTCTTCCCGGTGAATATGACGAAAAGCGAAATACGTGCCCTGTTTGAAGAATATCTGCGTAAAGCCAATGAATTAAACCACCAGCCGAAATGGTATAACAGCCTGACCAGTAATTGTACCACGCTGGTGTTTGACATGATCCGGGCGATATCTAAAAGACCTTTACCCACAGATTACCGCCTGCTGGCTTCAGGCTATTTACCCAATTATCTTTATGACTTGAACGCCATTTCACATGACTTAAGCATGAAACAGTCGTACGACATTGCTTATATCAACCCGCGCGTGAGCCATTTGAAACATCTTTCCAGTAGCCAGTATTCGACCCTGATTCGTCAGGGCGTACCCAAACCAATACCGGACAAATGAGCTGAATTTAAAAAAGTAAAAATAGATAAAACATAGATTTAACCCTAGTGAAAAGACTGTTTTTTTGTTTATATAGACCATAGATTAAATCAAGAATGAGAATCCAATATGTTAAAAAAATTCTTTGCTGTAGGCATACTGGGCGCTGCAATTGCTTTGACAGCTTGTCAAACCACACCAAATGCCGCTTCTAATATTGAGGCGGCGAACTTGGTGCAACTACAAAATCGTACCTGGATTGTCACCTATATTGGCAATACTGAAATCAAGACAGTAGCAACCGCCCGTAATATTCCAAGCTTACAATTTGATGCAGCAAGCAAACGGATCAGTGGTATCGATGGTTGTAACCGTATTATGGGCAGCTATGAAGCGGGTCGAGATACCCTGGTACTCAGTCAAATAGCAGGCACCAAAATGGCCTGTCTGGACAATAACAACCTGTCTGAACAATTTAATGCAGCTTTGGCAAAAGTCGCCAACTATCAGGTTTTTGGCAAAACCCTTAAACTGCTTGATCGTCACGGCAATGTAGTACTGCAATTTACCAGTCCGGTACAACCACGTTAAATCGTTCAAATAAAAGCCTGAAAGCTCAGGCTTTTGTGTTTAAAATGTTTAAATACATTTTAGCTTCATAGAAAGCCCCTATATTAAAAACAATAAACAAATACAGGATAAAGTTATGCAACAGGCCTTATTGGGTGGTGGATGCTTCTGGTGTGTCGAAGCCATATTTTTACAGCTAAAAGGGGTGGAAAAAGTGGTCAGCGGTTACGCCGGCGGCCATACAGAACACCCAAGTTATGATGATATTTGTCGTGGCGACACCCACCATGCAGAAGTCATTTTGATTGATTATGACGAAACCCAAATCAGCTTTGCCCAACTTTTGGATGTGTTTTTTGCCACGCATGATCCAACCACACTCAACCGTCAAGGTAATGATATTGGCACCCAATACCGTTCCGTGATTTATTATTTTAACAATGAGCAACAACAGCAGGCAGAGCAAGCGATTGAGCATTTAAAAGCTGAAGGCCTGAATATTGTGACTGAACTCAGCCCTGCACCGAAGTTCTACCCGGCGGAAGAATATCATCAAAATTTCTTTGCCCGAAATCCTGCACAAGGCTACTGTAACTTCGCCATTCCACCGAAATTAATGAAATTACGCAGCAAGTTCCAAGACTTGCTTAAATCTGAATAAATGCTCTTTTCAGCTGCGATCAAACATAAAAAAAGCGACCCTCAAGGTCGCTTTTTTAAGACTAGACACAAATTAGTTATCACTCATAAAGGCAATATCACTGAGCCCGGCTTCGCTCGCACGTGACATCACTTGTGCAACGGTGTCATAGCGTGATTCTTTATCTGCACGAAGTTGAACGGTTGGTTTACGTTCCGCCTGCCCTGCTTCATTAAAACGGGTTTGCAGTTCTTCAAGGCTAATCACCTGATCATTCCAGGCCACTTCACCCTTGGCATTAATACTGATGGTGATGGCCTTCGGTGGCGGTTCGGTAATTTCCGCCGTGGTTTTTGGCAAGGTTAATGGAATTGATGGGTTAGCAACGGTTGCTGTCACCAGGAAGATGATCATCAATACCAACATAATATCGATCAGTGGAATGAGGTTCATCTCATTCATACCTACATCGTTGTCTTCGCCCAATTGAAAGCCCATTAAGCTTGACCTCCAACCAAATTATTTGTTGTTGCTTTAGATGCTACCTGAGCTGAACTGTCTTGTTGCAACATGGTATCAATCAACAAACTGTGTGCCTGGTCTTGTAGCTCATGTGACAAACCACGGTTCACACGGGTACAAATGTTATAAGCCAATACTGCAGGAATCGCTACCGCCAAACCCAGACCGGTCATAATCAAGGCTTCACCTACTGGTGTTGCTACTTGAGCCAAGCCTGCCTGACCGCTCTTACCTACCGCAACCAGCGCGTGAAAAATACCCCAAACCGTACCAAACAAACCCACAAAAGGTGCCAGTGAAGCAATAGTACCCAGCACTGCCACGCCTTTTTCTGCATGGGCTTTTTCAGCTGAAATTTGACGCAACAAAGCCTGTTCTGCTACGGCTTTACGTTGCTCAAAATTTAAAGGCGCAAATTTTGCTTTTAACTTGCTTAAGGCCTGAGAAAGTTGAGCATAAGCCTGTTGCTTCAGTTGGCGAGTCCCCATTACACGTAAGACGAAAATGGTCCATGTCGCAATCGACATTGCCAATAACACGAAATACAGTGTTTTACTCACTGCATCAGCATGTTGCCAATAAACTGAAAAGTTCATACTCGAACTCCTAATAAATGTTAGCCGCGTGGATTCAAGGTCAATTTTAATGGCAGGTTAGCCTTGATTGGATAAGCCACGCCATTTTCTTTGTACGGTTTGAATTTGGAACTACGCACTGAGCGTAAAATCTTTTCATCTAAAGCAGGAACACCCGTCGAACTTACCATGCGCGCCGAGGTAATCACCCCTTTTTCATTCGCTTCAATATAAACCATGGCAGTACGCGTTTGACCTTCCAAATCGCTGTTGCTATAGGACGGCTTCGGCGAACGGCTCCATTCCACGCCTGAACCAATCACAACATTTTTCGGAGCTGGCGGTGCAGGTGGCGATGGTGGTGCGACTGGCGCCGGCGGTGTAACCGGTACGGGTGGTGGAGTTACCGGTGCAGGTTTCACCACTCTGGTTTCAGAAACTGTTGTTGTTACTGTAGGTTTAGGCGGTGCTTCAACCGGTTTGATCACCGGTTTTGCTGTTTCTGCCTTTTTAACCTGTTGAACCTTTTCTACCTTTTTCGGCGGTGGCGGAAGCTGTTTTTCGACAATTTTAACTTCCTTCACCGGCTTCGGCTTCGGCTGCTCTTTTTTAGGTTCAGCTTTCGGCTTAGGTAGAATAGGTTTAGGTGGTTGTTGAATTTTAACGAAGCGGACTTTTAAGGGTTCTTTTTCAATCGGCTTCAATTCTGGTGTTTTTATTTGTCCGACCGCCCACAACACACCCATGTGACCGACCACAACAGCAATAAGCGCCGTAATAATTTTCTTTTTCATCGGATTGGGAGTTTGCATATTTAGAGCGGAAGATTGACTCATTAAAATCAGTTACCTAATTTAAGCGATTGTTGATCAATTAAGACTTAAGCAATCAGGCTCATCGGTTAGTACAATTAAAAGCACGCCAATAATAAATGAGAAGTGTTTTCATTTGCAACTATTAAAATGCCAGTTTTGATGAGTTTTTTGAATCAAAAACAAAAAAGGCATGCCTAAAACATGCCTTTTAAATTGATAGTTATAACAATACTTATTGGAAAACAACGGTTTTATTGCCATCGACAATAATACGATCTTCAAGATGCCATCTTACTGCACGAGCCAAAACATTTCGCTCCACATCTTGTCCGAGTTCACGCAACTGCTCTACGGTAAAATCGTGATTGACACGTTCTACATCCTGTTCAATGATCGGGCCCTGATCGAGGTCAGCAGTCACATAATGTGCTGTTGCACCAATCAGTTTCACCCCTTTGTCATAGGCCTGTTTATAGGGATTGGCACCGACAAAGGCTGGCAAGAATGAATGGTGGATATTGATGATTTTCATTTCCCACTTTTGCACGAATTCTTCGTCCAAAATCTGCATATAACGCGCAAGAATCAGTAAATCGTTGCCCTGCATGATTTCATCAATTTTGGCATAAGCTTCACGTTTATTTTCTTTATTCACCGGCACCACTTCAAATGGAATACCAAAGTTTTCTACCGCTTCACGCAAGGTGTCATGGTTTGAAACCACTTTGGTAATTTCACATGGTAAACCGCCACGCGCATGACGCCATAACAGCTCAAGCAAGGCATGATCCACTTTAGAAACCAGAATCCCGACTTTTTTCACATCACTGACCAGTGCCAAACGCCAGTGCATGTTATAGCGTTCTGCTACATTGGTGGCAAAAGTCTGAGTTAAACTTTCTTTACGACTTTGCAAATTTTCCAGTTCAAATTCAACACGCATGAAATAACGTCCGCCCTGAGCTTCAGTCGCGTATTGATCAAGTGCGGTAATATTTGCTCCCTGATGATACAAAAAGCTCGAAACAGCTTGCACGATACCTGGTTTATCTTCACAAGTAATCAGTAAACGTGCCGTGTTAGCAGTGGACATATTCATGTTGGTTAATATCACTAATCAGTTAAATTGAAAAACAAGCCGAGTATTCTAACGCTTTTTTTAGGCTTTCTAAATAGGCTAGCCTGCATCATGTTTTTTACTGGACGATAAACTTTCAAAAAGCTCTGAAGGGCCGAGCGTTTCAAGTAAATGTTCATAGGTTTGACGGCTTTCACCACGCAGGTAAGCCCCTTCCAGAAATACCATTTGACGCAATGCCTGCCACACCCATTTTTCTTCCAGATGGTTCGAATCGGTAATATGACCCGACATGTACAGGAAGTTGGTCCAGTTGGTCAAAACAATCCACAAGTTAATAATCAGGGCTTCAATTTCTGAATCTGTCATTTCCATTAAGCCCGCATTCACGAAAGCTTTATAGATTTTTTGCCCCTGCTGCATCACCTGTCCGGCAAAGCGTGGATACATTTTCCTGAAATCTTCATTATTTTCAACTAGATGATAAACATCACGATGCAAAAAGCGATAGGCCCAAAGCTGGCTACTCAGCACCTGAAAATAGCGAATTTTATCATTGGCATCGAGCGCACGATCATCAGGCAGAGCCAGCATCTCCAAAGTTTCGCTTTGGTACTGCTCCATCAACTCTTTGATAATTTCGTTTTTATTGCGAAAATGGTAATACAAATTACCCGGACTCATATTTAGTTCAGCTGCAATATGATTGGTTGTTACTGAACGCTCACCGCGCTCATTAAATAACTGTAAGCTGAGTTGCAAAATACGTTCTTTGGTTTTCACCGTTTTGGAGTGAGACATCCTAAAGTAACCATTCATTCAATAGGTTAGCGAGCTAACACATAAAGTAACTTGACTATTTAGAGCTTTTACTCTAAAAATTAAATTAATCGCTTTTTATTTAATGGTAGCAGGTCATGAACAGTCAGACAAAAACAACTTCAATGACACCACATTCGTTTAATATTCAGCACTTACACGACGTGCTAGCACAGCAAAAGCATGCCTATCTACGTTATCCCTTACCATCGGCAAAAGAACGGATTGATCGTTTAGCACGTCTAAAGCGTATCTTAGTTAAATATCAAGATCAATTTGCCGAAGCAATTAATCAAGACTATGGTAACCGTTCTATTAGCGAAACCAAAATCGGTGAATTACTCACCTGTCTTGAACAGATTAAGTATTATAGCAAGCATTTGACCAATTGGATGAAACCATCGAAACGTCATGTTGGAATTATCCATCAGCCGGCAAAAGCCTGGGTTCAATATCAACCCTTGGGTGTAGTCGGTATTATTGCCCCATGGAACTATCCTTTATTGTTGTCGGTTGGTCCATTAATTTGTGCAATTGCGGCCGGCAACCATGCCATGATCAAGATCTCCAGTGCTTCCAGCCATTTTGGCCGTGCGCTGGAAAAAGCATTAGGCGAAGCATTTCCAACTGAACTTGTGGCTGTTATCAATGGGGGCGGCCCAGTTTCCGATGCGTTTAGCCATTTGGCCTTCGATAAAATTATTTTTACCGGTTCAACCGAAATTGGTAAAACGGTCATGGCAGCAGCTTCAGAAAACTTGGTGCCGGTAATTTTAGAGCTGGGTGGCAAATCACCGGTACTAGTTCATCCTTCTATTGATTTAGAAGATGTGGCACAGCGTCTGGCTGCGGGTAAACTCTGGAATTCAGGTCAGACCTGTGTGGCTCCTGACTATATGTTTCTGCCTAAAGGAAGAACTGCCGAATTTATTGACCATTTTAAAGCCTGCGTAGAAGAAATGTATCCAAGTATTCAATATAATCAGGATTACACTTCCATTATTAATGACAAACAATACAACCGCCTGCAAGGTTATCTGGAAGATGCACGCACGCAAGGCGCTAAAATTATTGAGTTAAATCCGGCACATGAAGATTTAAGCAAAGTTCGGAAAATTGCACCGACTCTAGTGACTGGCGTTACGACTGAAATGCGCATTATGAAGGAAGAGATCTTTGGCCCAATCCTTCCTATTCTAGAATATGATCAAATTGACGATGTTATTGACTTTATTAATAGCCGTCCTCGTCCTCTTGCATTATACTATTTCGACTTTGATCAAGCTCGTGCCGACTATGTCGCACAGCATACTCATTCAGGGCATTTCGGGCAGAATATGGTGTTGACCCATGTAGCACAGGATGACTTACCTTTTGGTGGAGTCGGTGCTTCAGGAATGGGCAAATATCATGGTCCAGAAGGTTTCTTCAGTTTGTCGCATGAACGGTCAGTGATGTCTAATCCAAAGCTGTATAGCTTAAAATTCATTCTCCCACCGTTTAATAAGCCGATTCACAAACTAATTTCGAAGACCCTTCTTCGATAACTGATCAAGGCATGATCTATCACACCTGATCATGCCACGTTTTTCTTAAATTCGCTTGTCTTTTAAGCGTATTTTTGGTATAAAACGCCCCTTGAATGATTTCATCCGTTTACTTTTAATGACTAGCCGCACAATCGGTGCTGTCTAGCAATGGAGTTCACCATGTCTAAGGTTTGCCAAGTTACCGGCAAGCGTCCAGTCGTTGGCAACAACGTCTCGCACGCCAATAACAAAACCAAACGCCGGTTCGAGCCGAACCTGCATCACCACCGTTTCTGGTTAGAAAGCGAAAAACGTTTCGTACGTCTTCGTTTAACCACAAAAGGTATGCGTATTATCGACAAATTGGGCATTGAAAAGGTTGTTGCTGATCTTCGTGCTCAAGGTCAAAAGATCTAAGGAGTCAGTACAATGCGTGATAAAATTCGTCTAGTTTCTTCAGCTGGTACAGGTTATTTCTATACTACGACTAAGAACAAACGTACTATGCCGGAAAAAATGGAAATCAAAAAATTTGATCCAAAAATCCGTCAACACGTAATCTTCAAAGAAGCTAAAATTAAATAATTTTGACTTCTTAAAAAAAGCGGCCCTCTGGGTCGTTTTTTTTGCATTTTTTTTATTCGGCTTGTTACACTTCTAGGCATTCTTTTTTGGCATTTTTTGTGCTTATTCTTTTTTACCCTTAACTTTGGCTCAAGCTTAAGGAGTTTTTAGTGCCTCATGACGTAGATCTCATCATATTATTAGCCGTTGGCTTTGGACTGGCGCTTATTTTTGGCTATATTGCTGCACGTATTCGTCTTCCTCCCCTGATTGGCTATTTAGTTGCGGGTATTGTGATTAGCCCGAATACACCAGGTATTGTGGGCGATATTCACCTTGCCAACCAGCTGGCTGAACTTGGGGTCATGTTCCTGATGTTTGGTGTCGGGATGCACTTTTCCCTAAGCGACCTGATGCAGGTACGGCGTATTGCCTTACCAGGTGCAGTGCTGCAAATTGCAGTAGCCTCCTTACTGGGCATAGGCGTTTCCATGATATGGGGCTGGAACTTTGGCTCGGCACTGGTTTTTGGTCTAAGCCTGTCCTGTGCCAGTACGGTGGTCCTACTTAAAGCCTTGGGAGACCGAGGTCTGATCAATTCTGTGAATGGTAAAATTGCCGTAGGCTGGTTATTGGTTGAAGATCTAGTCATGGTACTAGCCTTGGTACTGCTTCCTGCTACAGCCGTTTTACTGGGGGGAACAGCAATTGCCGGCTCAGACCCCAATGCCAATATCTGGATGACTTTAGCTGTCACGTTATTAAAAGTGGCGGGCTTTATTGCCTTTATGCTGATTGTTGGCAAACGTCTGGTGCCATGGATTATGCAGGTCGTGGCACGCTTGGGATCACGTGAGCTGTTTACCCTAACCGTAGTGGCAGCTGCAGTCTCCATTGCCTTTGGTGCCTATAAAATATTTGGGGTTTCCATGGCACTGGGGGCATTCTTTGCCGGGATGGTGGTGAAAGAATCCGATTTCAGCCACCGAGCAGAAGAAGAAACCTTACCTTTACGTGAAATTTTCTCCATCTTATTCTTTGTGTCAGTGGGAATGCTTTTTGATCCGATGATTTTAGTGCAGCAACCCTGGCATGTGCTTGCCGTGGTGGCCATTATCATGATTGGCAAGACCATTGCCGCGATGGCATTGGTGCTGTTCTTCCGTTATCCAATTAATACCGCTTTAACAGTCGGTGCAAGCCTTGCACAAATTGGTGAGTTTTCCTTTATTTTGGCAACCTTAGGAGTTTCACTACATCTATTGTCTTTAGAGGGACAAAACCTGATTTTAGCCGGTGCACTCATCTCGATTACGCTCAATTCATTCATCTTCTCTGCCATTGAACCGGTACAAAACTGGATTCGTGAACGCTCGCATTTGGCGCGCCTGCTTGAACGTAGTGGTGACCCGCTGTCCATGTTGCCCGATGAGGTTTCTCAAGAGTACTTACGTGACCAAGTGGTGATTGTCGGTCATGGTGAAGTCGGTCGTCGCATTACCAAAGCTTTAATGAAGCAAGATATTAAAGTGGTGATTGCCGAAGAAAATCGTGAGATCGTTGAAAGTTTACGTGCCAAAGGCATTGCGGCGGTATCGGGACATGCGACCGAAGCCGGTGTACTCATTCAGGCGCATATACAACATGCGCGCCTTCTGGTGCTTTCTCCAATGGATATTTTGGATATTCATAAAATTGTCGACATTGCCAAAACATTGAATTCACAGATTCAGGTGTTGGTTTGTGCCGAAAGCAAGGAGGAAGCTGAAGTGATTCGTCGTGAAAATATTGGTGAAGTTTATTTTGCCAAAGAAGAAATGGCGAAAAATATGACCAATCATATTTTAAATCAAATCCAGCTGGCTCATCATCAGGCGCCCACCCACTAACTGATGTGTGAATGAACCGCCCATAAAAAAGCGCACATCGGTGCGCTTTTTTACATTTACAGAGAGTTAACTCATATACAGGGGTTGTTCATCAACAATTTCGGCCTGCCATTCGTTGACCTGCTTTTCCATCATTGCAAACAAGGCAGCTTGCACCATATGCTGGGCAATCACTGGCGTTTGATCACCAAGTAACGCTTTGACTTCATCATTAAACTGAATTTTGACCAGTGGTTCTTTTTCAGAGCCTGCATTTCGCAATGCCAACTCACCACCTTCAAGTTGAACAAGTTCTAAAATCGCTTCTTGATTACCAAATAATTCTTTCAAATGTTCTATAGACATATATCCTCCATGTTCAACATGGTGGCAAAGGGCTGTTGCGCTTTGCATTGCTTAGACTATTTATATAAGGTCGATGACAGAAACTTCAAGAGTACCGGTGCTAAAGTTTAAAATTCAACCATCTCATTACGAAACCCGTCAATTAACTGGGTCAGGTCACGATGCCATTCACGAAGAATCTTGGTATCCGGCAGCCAGGCTTGAGGCGTTTGAGTCACTTTAATAATCAGGTTGGAAGATGTTTCATCTTCAGGTTCTGGAGCACTCGGTTCCGGTGCATATTGACACATACGGTAGGCACGTTTTAGCTCGGCAATAAAACCCTGTTTCGCCAACTGCTGCATCACAGTCACTTCAGGCGAAATCTGCCCTTTTTCTGCCATATGTTCTTCAATCGATTTCAAGGTCGGAGCAAAGTCATTTAACCGATAGTAACGAACCAGTTCCTGCAAAAATGCCAATACTGCACCATGCAAATGAAATACCGCCGCTTCACGATGGGCCTGAGCTTGCTGAATATGGTCGGTTTGTTCCGCTTGTTGACATGCAAGACGTGCAAAATACAGTTTCTGATTGGTACGATCCGCATGAAAGCGCGCAACACGAGACATGGTGATTTCCTAAATTTTGGCGTGAGTTACATCGCTAAGATTAAACTTAATCTTGTCCAATTCACAATAAAAATTATGCATGATCCATTTCAATGAAATAGATTTTGCGCTTTGCCTGCACTGCAATGGGCGGATCAATAGGACGCACATTGCTGATCTCCCAAGCCCAATATCCTGCTGCCTAGTTGTAGCGCTCGCCGCTTCAATTTCATCTTTAGGCTAGGGAAGAACGGCTTTAATATCTACAATTGCCACAGCCATGCCTGCTTCTTCATCCCCTGCTTTGTTCAGGTAGTTTTTATTTTCCACAATTACCAAATCTTTTAAGGGTAACTGTTCGGGTTGCCATGAGCGTATTTCCAGTCGCTTTTGTCCTTGAACAATGCTCTGTCCAGCCGGTGTAACTATTGAAAGTGCAGCAAAATTCCGTTGCATTTTTTATCCATAAAAAAGGAGCTAGGCTCCTTTTATTGTTTATTCTGCTGCTGGCTTGTCTTCAGCCTGTTTGACACGAATACCTTGTCCATGCAAACGTAAAGTATTTAAGCCCTTAATCGCTTTGACTGCTTCACGACCATGCGGCATTTCTACAAAAGCAAAGCCTTTGGATTTACCGGTTGCAGCATCTAAAACCAAAGTGCATGACTCTACTGTGCCGTATTGCTTAAACAATTCAAGCAATTCGGCTTCTGTCACTGTACGTTCTAAATTACGAACTAAAATTTTCATCTGATGACCTTTAAATAGGCTAAAAAAACCAAAAAGCACTCGCCTACTTACTTTTTGCACTTCAATATATCGGGATAGTTTAATCGAGATCGATACCAAAATCTAAATTAATCGATTGCCGTTCAATTAAGGCACTTTTCACGGTTTGCTGACGCTGTTTGTAATGGGTTTCAGTGGTACAGAGGTTGCGGGTTAAATCATTAAAGAAATAACTTTCAATTTTTCGTCCCTGTTCATCCACCTGATCGCGTGCCCACAGATTCAGATTCTGCTTGGTTAAAATCAGTTCATTTTTGGCACGGGTTAACGCCACATACAAGACCCGGCGTTCCTCTTCGACATCGTCAAAATTGCCTTGTGCGCGTGCATGCGGATATTGTCCGGCAGAAACATTGGCCACATAGCAAATCTTCTGTTCCGTACCCTTAGCCGAGTGAATGGTAATCAGGGTGACCACATCATCTTCAGACTGGCGTTCAATTTCACTGATCGATACCGGATCGAGCACATATTCTTCCAGAAATTCACTCAACTGATCCTGTTTGGTAGCCAGCTGTTTGACAAGATCAAAATCACCCATGCGTTTCGACCAGTCTTTCTTGGCGTAATTTTCTTCCAGCTGCTCCAGCAGGGCTTCTATACCCAAAGTCACACAGGCCTGCACCTGATCTTTTAACACAGTCATCTGCTTCATGATTAGCAGGTTTTTTTCAGGAATCCGGCCAAATTTTTCCAGTTTCTCGAAAATCAGATCCTGATCGGGCTGCTGCAATAACTGCTGTGCCAGCTTGCTTGCTCCTACATCGCCCACACCATTCCATAAGGTCAGGAAACGCATCCAGGCAATATCATCCAGCGGATTGGCAATCACCCGCAACAGACTAAGTAGGTCTTTAACATGCGCAGTTTCCAGCAGTTTCATGCCGCCAATAAAACGGTACGGTACATTGGCCTGAATAAAGGCCGCTTCGATGTGACGTGCGGCAAAACTGGAACGAACCAGCACCATATGATCATGCCAGGGCGTGCCTTCCAGAAAATGCCGTTCTTTGATATCGATGGCAATCCACTTGGCTTCATCAAACTCGTTCGGGAAAATATGCAGTTTGGGTTTAATACCCTCTCCACGATGCGCATCCAGACGTTTGTCATACTGAATTGGGCTTTGATCCAGCAACCAGTTAGACAAGTCCAGAATTTCCTGAGTAGAACGGTAATTCTGTTCCAGTTTAAAAATTTGCGCATCCGGTACGCGTTCCTTGAAATGGTGGATATTTTCAAAGTCTGCACCACGAAAACCGTAAATGGACTGGGCATCATCACCGACACAGAACAAATGGACTTTATCCTTTAAAGGTTCCAGCAGCGCCCATTGCAAGGGGTTGGTATCCTGCATTTCATCGACCAGCATATGCTGGCAAATCGAGGCCACATAATCGGTGAGCCCCTCTGACTGCGCCAGTGCAGAAGCCACTACCGCCAAGATATCATCATAATCCAGAAAGCTGCGTGCACGTTTTCGCGCCTCGTACTCTTTCATGATTTCAGCAATCTGATCTTTATATTCCAAAAATTCAGGATGCTGTTTTTCTAAAGAAATGCTGAGCTTTTGTCGGGTATTGCGGGCAAAGGAATACAAGTCACACAGCTGCTGCGGCTTGGGCAAGGCATTGGGATTTTTTTTATCATCCTTACCGCGAATTAAACGGAACATCATCAACTGATCATCACGATCAATAATCGAAAACTGTTCCAGACCAAAGGCTTTAGGAATACGGCGCAATAAATACATGCAGAAAGTATGAAAAGTCGAAGCTCTCAAGCCTTTAGCCTGCTCGCCCAAAGCTAATTCGACCCGTGCCACAATTTCACTGGCGGAACGACGGGTAAAGGTCAAAATTTGAATCTGATTCGCTGGAACACCCTGATCGATCAGATAGGCTGCCCGAGCCACAATGGTTTTGGTTTTGCCACAACCTGCCCCTGCAAGTACCAGACTGTGCTTTGATTCAGTCGTGGCAGCCTGTTTTTGTTGCGGGTTTAATTCATTGATCAGGGTGGCTAAACTCATGGTGTCTCATCGTGCTAGGTAGACGAATAGTTTAACAGAGCTGGCCATAAATCTGAGATTGATCTACTTAAAAATTGAATCTATCCCTATATTCTGCCATCCGGAAAGGCGACATGGATGTCGCCTGTTGAACTGTGAAACATGGATGTTGAATCAGTTCAACAAAGGATTTTTGTTACTTTTCATCCTTGAAAAGTAAAGCAATGCCTACAAAAATCATTCCGTCTTCTGTACGCCAAATGGGGCTGTATCCAAATTATTAATAATCTCTAAAGCAATGTTCATTGCCGTAGTTTCCAAATGCCTTTCCGCATTTTTTAATGCATCCTCCAAGTCACAATCTGTTGGATTAATCCCTATAATCTGAGTAAAACCTTCCTCATAAAGCTCTTCTATTCCCTCACCAAGCATACCCGCAAAAGCAATCACAGGCTTATTCAATCGCTTCGCGACCTGTGCCACACCATAAGGCGTTTTACCAAATTTAGTCTGATCATCAATTTTACCTTCACCGGTCAATACATAATCGGCTTGGGCAATTTTCTCTGCCAATTTGGTCTGTTCAATGACAAGTTCTACACCTGAATGAATGCTTGCACCAGCAAACACCATCAAACCAAAGCCTAAGCCACCTGCCGCCCCTGCTCCCGCAATATCTCGGCAATCTATTCCAAGTTGCTGCTCAATCATATCGGCAAAATGATTTAAGTTATTATCCAGAATTTTCACCATTTCAGGCGTAGCCCCTTTCTGCGGGCCAAAAACATAGGATGCACCATTTGCACCACATAAAGGATTATTCACATCACTGGCAATGATGATTTCTGTTTGTGCTAAACGCGCATCCAAACAGGAAAGATCAATCTTTTTAATCTGGTCAAGCTGACCACCACCTACAACAACATCGCATCCTGCGACATCGAGAAATTTCGCATCCAAAGCCTGCGCCATGCCCGCACCGGCATCATTGGTGATACTACCGCCTAAACCGATAATAATTTTGGATATGCCTAAATCCAGGGCTGTCTTAATCATTTCCCCTGTACCCAAAGTCGTGGTGAGCAAAGGATTACGCTGAACGGGTTCTAAAAGATGGATGCCATTGGCTTTGGCCATTTCGATAATCGCTGTTTTTCCCTCATCCACAAGGCCGAAATAAGTGTGGATTTTTTGTGAGGCTAATGGACCAGTCACCTCACACTCAATCTTTTGTCCGCCCTGTGCAGCAATCAAAGCATCCACAGTACCCTCGCCACCATCCGCCATAGGCACCTCAATAAACCGTGCATCTGGCAATACTTTTTGGATGCCGCTTTGCATGGCCTGACAAGCTTGTTCAGCGGTCATACTTTCTTTAAATGAGTCAGGAGCAAGCACAAAGGTTTTAGGCATAATCTTTAACAAGTGAAATGAACAAATCTTTTATACAACCTGGATAAATAATAAAAAAGAGCGCATCAAGCGCTCTAGTATCAAATTCAGTGCTATACATCTGCCGAACTTGGCGGTAATTCACGTTTAATATAAGACGCCAAGGTCAGATAGTTAATTCCTTGGAACAATATATCTACAGCAAGGAACAGACCCAACACCCAGAAGGATGCATCCGGTGACATTAAAATAATGATGCCTGTAATCAGGGTCAGCAGGCCAGAAAATAATATCCATCCCCAACCTTGATAGGCTTTAAAAATAAAGGCACTCATCACCCGGATGGCCCCCGCAACAATTAGCACAATCGCTAGCAAATTGGTCAATACAATGGCAGTTTTTACCGGCGTGCTAAAGGCATAATATCCGGCAACAAGATACAGCACACCAAACAATGCCCATAACCAGCGAGCGCCACCTTCAAAAATTTTAAAAGCTGCAATAAAGTGCAGCACACCGCCAATCATCATCAATATGCCAAACAGGAACACCACAGAAAGTGTGGCAAAAGGCAAAGAGGCAAGCAGCACAATGCCAAACAGTGTGAGCAGAATACCCAAACCCAAATACCACTTTCGATTTTCATGTAGCTGATGTCGGACTAAGTCATTTCCTACTGTTTTCATGTTTTTCTCAAGTCTTTTGTTTAGGAATACTTTTAGTTGTATCTGATTTCAGCACAAAAGTCAGTTGTTTAGATGCATTTTTATCCACAGCCACCTGCTCAACTGGGGATAAAAGCAACATTATCCCCAATACTATTTTTTCCAGCCCAGCTCGATTGCGGTAATTTCGTTGATTAAAGTCTGCTCTAAAGTATCGGGCATTTTGCTTTTTTGTTCAGATAGCGGAATATGCCCCGCCATCAGCTCTGCTTTGGCTTGAGGAAATAAAGGCTTTTGATTCGGATAGGCATAACCTAGCGGATAAATGGGCTGCCCTGTCGCTAAATCATATTTATCACTTGCACCAAAGACATGTAACAACTCATGCACCAGTACAATCTTGTTTTGTGCAGACTGCTTTTTTGATGCAAATAAATTCACCGATCCAATTCGGCCTTTTTGCAGGGCTGTGGAATGTTTTAATTCTTTAGTCTGTTCGGGATCATAATAATTTAAATACAGGGTCACACTGGGTGAACCGTCAGCACTTTCATGCTGTTTCCAGGCATAAAAACGGAATTTTAAACTCCATAAAATGGTATCAATCAGTGTTGCATGCTCAGGCACTTTAGGAGGTACTCGCTTAAGCTCACGTCCCAGTTGAAAATACAGCGCAATCGGTTGTCCACGATATTGTGCCGACATCTGCTGTAAATATTCTTGAGCGCCAGTCAACTCCGCCAGATGAAGTGATTGGATATAATTTTGAGTTGCCGACCGCCCATCTGCATTGATGGGATGCAACTTAACAATAATAGGTTTCGACCAGTCCTGATTTTGATCACGGTAGGCATTGACTGCAACAATCAATAGCACGATGAGCAAGCACAGTATCCGAATGTTTTTCCACATCTCTTTTCTCGTTATTTTAAAAAATATCTACTTTCCCAATTAGATATGCGCCGACGTCATCCACAGCTGTTCGAGTCAGACCTTTATAAAATATATAATGTTCTGCGAAAGATGAAAAAAGCTGACGGTAACTGGCGAGTTCTGTGGATGACACTGCCTTTGGTCTTACGAAGCAATGCTTCTCAGGGCGAAACCAAAGTAATATACAAGCTCCTCCCATCTGAGTTATTCACAGTAAGACCCCCGTCGTGCTGTGAACATAAAAAAATGCCGACCTTCGTCAGCATTTTCCAGAACTTAAAACTTAAGCTTCAACCCATTTCCCATCCTGGAATACCAGGCTCCACTTGGTTTGCTTGCCTTCAGCATTTTCCGAACCAATATATTGAGACTGGTTCTTACGGCTGAATTTCACCAAAGTCGGATTACCTTCAGGATCGACATCGGGCGCTTGCAGAATAAACTGATATTTTGGATCAAGCTGATCGGCCACAGTACGCAGTTCAGCAACTTTAGGGGCACGCGTTTCACGAACTTTCGGGAATTTACTGGCTGCCAGGAATAAACCTGCCGCACCATCACGAAGGACAAAGAAGTCGTCATGCTTGGTAGAACGCAAGTGTTCCATCTTAATTGGATCAACACGTGGAGGTGCAGGCTGACCGCTCTTTAACACTTTACGGGTATTGTCACAGCTGGTACAGGCAAAGTAAGGTCCAAAACGGCCGGTCTTCAACTGCATTTCACCATCACATTTATCGCATGGAATGGTTGGGCCATCATATCCCTTAATTTTGAACTCACCTTCTTCGAGTTCAAAACCGGTACAATCCGGGTTATTACCACAGATATGCAATTTACGACCGCCATCAATCACATAGCTGTCCATTGCCGTTTCACAAATCGGGCAACGTTTTTTCGACATCAAGTCTGCGGTTTCTGCTGAATCATCATCAGAAAGTGCTGCCAAAGATTCTACCGGGGTTAAATTCAGCGTACCTTTACAACGTTCTTTAGGCGGCAAGTTATAGCCCGAACATCCCAGGAACACGCCTGTTGTTCCGGTACGAATCTGCATCGGACGTGAACATTCAGGGCAATGTACGGCTTCCACTTCTACAGGCAGGTTACGGCGCATGCCGCTTTCACCTTGTGCCCTGGTCAAGCGTTTTTTAAAGTCGCCGTAGAAATTATCGAGCAATTCTTTCCAGTTACGCTGACCATCAGCCACTTTATCCAGCTGACCTTCAAGATCCGCGGTAAAAGCATAATTCATCAGATTGTTAAAGTTTTCATCGAGACGATCCGTCACGATTTCACCCATCTTCTCGGCATACAGACGACGATTGTCGAGCTTTACATAACCACGATCTTGAATGGTCGAAATAATAGCCGCATAAGTTGATGGACGACCGATACCTTTTTTCTCTAGTTCTTTAACCAATGAAGCTTCGGTAAAACGTGCCGGTGGCTTGGTAAAATGTTGAGATGGATCAAGTTTCTCAAGTTCAAGTACTTCACCCACTTTAACTGCCGGTAGCAGAATATCATCATCGGCTTTGTTGGCACCGCGAACTTTGGTAAAACCGTCAAAAACTAAAGTACGACCTTTAGCCTTAAGTTCCACGCCATTGGCATCAACTAAAATGGTGGAAGACAGGTATTCTGCCGGTGTCATCTGACATGCAACAAACTGACGCCAGATCAGATCATATAAGCGCTGTGCATCACGATCGACACCGACCAACTGATCCCCTTTAAGGGAAACATTGGATGGACGAATCGCTTCATGGGCTTCTTGCGCGCCTGCTTTATTACCATAACGGTTTGGCTTGACAGGTAGGTACTTTTCACCGAACTCAAGTTCAATGTGATTACGAACCATATTGACCGCATCATCACTTAAGAATGTTGAGTCAGTACGCATATAAGTAATAAAACCTGCTTCATACAAACGCTGTGCCATCGTCATGGTTTTCTTTACAGAAAAACCTAAACGGGTACTTGCAGCCTGTTGCAAGGTTGATGTGATATAAGGTGCACTTGGATTAACCTTGGTCGGTTTGTCTTCACGCGTCGATACTTTATATTCGGCATCATTCAAGACTTTTAATAAAGCATCCGTTTGTGCCTTATTTTGCAGTTTTAAGGTTTTGCCACCTTGTTTGACTGCTTCTAAACGAATGTCATCTTTTTTAGATTTGGTATCTGCAAAAACCTGCCAATATTCTTCAGGAATAAAAGCGCGAATCTCACGTTCACGTTCTACC
The DNA here is from genome assembly GCF_037402435.1 of Acinetobacter sp. NS-4. Lineage (NCBI taxonomy): Bacteria > Pseudomonadati > Pseudomonadota > Gammaproteobacteria > Moraxellales > Moraxellaceae > Acinetobacter > Acinetobacter sp. NS-4. The sequence goes on from NZ_JBBEUE010000016.1 coordinate 45,434, forward strand.
ACCAATTTTACTGCAACCGATTGCACTCGACCTGCCGACAAACCACGGGCAATCTTTTCCCATAGCAATGGCGAAATCATGAAACCCACAACACGGTCGAGGAAACGGCGTGCTTGTTGGGCATTAACCTTGTCGATATCTAGACGTGAGGGATGTTTAAATGCTTCCTGAATGGCATTTTTGGTAATTTCGTTAAACACCACACGCTGGTAACGTGAATCATCGCCACCAATGACTTCTTTTAAATGCCAGGCAATGGCTTCCCCTTCACGGTCCATATCCGTTGCGAGATAGACTTCATCGACCTGCGATGCCAGTTTTTTCAGTTCAGCAACCACATGTTCTTTGCCAGGAAGCACTTCATAGTGAGCTTTCCAATCGTGTTCAGGGTCAACCCCCATACGATTAACCAAAGCCGTTTGTGCTTTTTCAGCCTTTTGCTCATCGCTGAGTTTGGCACGTGATACAGGCTTTTTTTCTGTACTTTTAGATCCACCTGTCGGCAAGTCACGCACATGACCCACCGATGATTTTACGATGTAATCAGAACCTAGATATTTATTGATTGTTTTCGCTTTTGCAGGCGATTCCACAATCACTAAGGCACGTTTTTTCGCAGCACTCGGTGATTTTGCTGTGGTGCTTTTGGATGTTGACCGAGGAGCGTTCGCCATAGTTAACCATCATTCCTGTTTTAAAGAGGTCTATAAATTAAAATTCAGCCAGAGACTGTAAATATGTTTTGATGTCTTCTAACTGTGTTGCTCGAAGGTCTGATTCTTCATCCCAATAGAGTCCTACACAGTTTGCCTGCATATCAATAGCATAAATGCCCTTTAATGCAATGGGCAAATCGTTAAACTTCTCATCACCCTGCACAAGTTTCAGCTTTTGATCTTCTACACGTGCACGCATCAGTGGCAGTCTGGCATCAGGAATTAAAACACTGTAATAGGCAACCATACTGGCACGGTTCTCAGTTGCCATTGGAATTTTAGTCCAATCGGGAGCCGCAACTAATCGTGGATGCAAAGCCATCTTGCGCGCTCTTTCACGCATCAAGCCTAAAGCTTTCTCTCTTGGACTGACACGAAGTCCAAAAATTGAGCCCAGCACAAAAAGTACGATGAAGACTGTAATCCAAATTCCGGTATTTTCCATAGTACAACCTTTTTATTCCTTTATTAGAGTTGCATAAGCTGAATATAAAACGCAAGTTACAGCGATGAAATTAATTCAAGAACATCTCATGACTATACAGTACTTCACTGCCATTGCAGTAAATATATCCCTTCTCAATCAATTCTTTAAGTAACAATCGCACATCCGATTTAGGGAGCATCTGCTCCAGTAAATCACGCAAGGCATAAATGTCTTTGGGTTTATCGGATTTTAATTCGCGTAATTTTTGCGCCACAATCACCTGAACAGGATCAATTTTAGAAAAGTTTTTAAATAACTCTTTTTGTGCCTGATAAAGACTATTTGCCGGCGCTGACTCGTCCTGCTGGGAAGATTCAGCAGATAAATCCGTCAAAATGGAGGAAAGGTTGGGTGCTTTTTCTACAGAGGCCTCCTGATCTAAATCCAGTTGCATCCATTGTTTAAGCAGTTTTTTACGGAAGCTGATCTGCTCGTCGTAACGTTTCACAATTTTGAGATTAATCAATAAACCAGTCAGTTGCTGTGCCTGATTATCCTCCACCTGCAAAATGTTGCTGATTGAGTTTTTCAGTTTCTCAAGCGTATTCGGTTTACCCTTCATTTTCCCTAAAGTATCACAGTATTTTTTAATCAAGAGCAAATCAGGTTTTTGCCTGATGGTTTCAGTACTGGGGATTTTATATTTTGCATTTTGCGAGGATTCTTCTGGCTGAATGTGAATCAGGCTACAATCCAGATTTGAAGACTGCATCATTTCCAGCAGCATTTCACTACTTGGCATAGCCGAGATCAGTTCAATAGAAGTATCCTCTTCTAACAGCGCCATCAGCTGCCCGACCACAACCGCATATTCAAACTCTTTATGTTCTACTTCCGCAGTTTCCAGAATAACCACTTGCCCACTGCTGACCCAGCCTGAAAATTCAGTTAAATCTTCAAGAGAATATTCAAATTTTCCTTGGCAATTAAATAGATAAACCACCGCAGAATGTTGAATGATATTACGCAACAGTTGTGCAGTCGGCATATTATTTTCAAGATCAAGAAGAACGACTTTATGATTCATATCTTCGAATAGACAGTTCAGCTAGGCAGATGCGGTGCATTAGAACGGTAACTATGGCAAAGGTCAAATATTTTTGTGCTTTTGAATTTTTATTCAACACCCTCACTCAGCCTGAGTGCCTTGCTTTTAAAGGCTAATGTCAAAGAGTAGAAAAAGTTCAATCCTTCTTTAAACAAAAAGCCCGGGTATATACCAGGGCTTTAATGCACAGATTGATTGAGCTCAATAATGCGGTGGCCGGTTGGTCATCGGGTCAAAGGCAGCAATGCCTTCCGATAAATCTGCCGATTCCACACGTTGATACAATAACCGCATTTGTTTCTTTAAATCTTCAATTTCAATATGTTGACGCGTCACTTGTTCATTTAATTGTTCAACTAAATCATCTAAAAATGTAATTCGGACTTGCAAATCTTCTATGGGTGCGGAAAATGACGCCTGATCATTAAGATTTTTTTGTTTAGTCATTTTAAGTCCTCATTGGGGATTTCAGGAAACAGTATGGCCTATATTACTTTAAGGGATGTCCAACTTGCGTTTGGTGGACCTTCCCTGCTCGACGGCGCGAACTTCACTTTGGAACGCGGTGAACGAGTCTGTTTAATCGGCCGCAACGGTGAGGGTAAGTCTACTTTACTTAAACTCATTGAGGGAAGCTTGCTACCCGACCGTGGTGAAGTTTCTTTACAAAATGGTATCACCATCTCCATGCTGGCTCAGGATGTACCGATGGATTCCGGTAAAGTCGCTGACATTGTCGCCGATGGTGCAGGTGAAGCCGCAGAAGTATTAAAAGCATATCATGAAGCCAGTAATGCCTGTGTACTCGGTGATATGGAAGCTTGCGACCGTATGGGTCACTTGCAACATAAAATGGATCAGCTGGATGGCTGGGCTTTAGAAAATAAAGTGAATTCCATTTTAAGTAAAATGGGTCTAGATCCGGATGCCGATTTAGCCGATTTATCTGGTGGTCGTAAACGTCGTGTACTGCTTGCTCGTGCATTGCTGATGCAACCCGATGTTTTACTACTCGACGAACCGACCAACCATCTGGACGTTGAAAGCATTGAATGGCTGGAAAAATTCCTGCTCGATCAAAATAATTTAACCTTATTATTTATTTCGCATGACCGTTCATTTGTCGACAGCATTGCTACCCGTATTGTCGAGTTGGACCGTGGTCAATTGCGCAGTTTTGAAGGCAACTATTCACGTTACCTTGACCTTAAAGCTCAGCAAATGGAAGCGGAAGAAAAGCAGAATGCTTTATTCGACAAACGTTTAGCGGAAGAAGAAGTCTGGATTCGCCAAGGGATTAAAGCCCGTCGTACCCGTAACGAAGGCCGTGTACGTGCATTAAAAGCATTGCGTGAAGAATCAAAAGCACGTCGCTCGCAACAAGGCAAAGTCAGCATGGCAACGCAAGATGCCAACCGTTCGGGTAAATTGGTGTTCGATATCGAACACTTAAGTGTGACCTTCGGTGACAATGCTCCAATCATCAAAGATTTCTCTGCTTTAGTACTTCGTGGCGACCGTATTGGCCTGGTTGGTGATAACGGGGTCGGTAAAACCACGCTAATCAAAGCTATTTTAGGTGAAATTGAACACGGTGGTTCGGTCAAAACCGGAACCCAGCTGGAAATTGCCTATTTCGACCAACTGCGTAATGCACTTGATTTAGAGAAATCGGTTAAAGATAACGTGTCTGAAGGTTCGGACTTTGTCGATGTCAACGGTGGCCGTCGTCATATCTACAGCTATCTACAAGATTTCCTGTTCTCGCCTGAACGTGCGCGTACTCCAGTAAAAGCCTTGTCTGGTGGTGAACGTAACCGTATTCTATTGGCAAAACTCTTACTTAAACCATCAAATTTAATCGTGATGGATGAGCCAACTAACGACCTGGATATGGTGACGCTTGAGCTACTAGAAGAAATGCTCGGTGGCTATACCGGCACATTACTTTTAATCTCACATGACCGTGCATTTATGGACAATGTGGTCACATCGACTTGGGTGTTTGATGGTAAAGGCAATATCGATGAATACATCGGTGGTTATCAGGATTATCTGGAACAACGTCCCGATCAAACTGCTGTTGATCAAAAAAGTGATGTGAAAAAAGCCTTGGCCAAAGCTGAAGCAGCGGCTGCCGCAGCAGCACCGAAAAAAGTGAAACTCAGCTATAAAGATCAGCGTGCTTTAGAGCAGCTGCCGGCTGAAATGGAAGCGCTGGAAAAAGAGCAAGCTGAAATTAATGCTCAACTTGCAGATGGATCTTTGTTTGTAAATGATGCGGACAAAGCCATGAAACTTTCCAATCGCTTAACTGAAATTGATGAGCTGTTACTGGAAAAATTAGAACGTTGGGAAGAATTAGAAAATCTTGTTAACGGCAATTGATCTGATTGATCCTACGGGCACCTGTAATTAACCTTATGGGTGCTTTTTTATTTAAAAAATAACTTCATGTTACACTTGCAAAAAACTTTTGTTCAAAATGGTCACTATGAGTAAAACGCCAGATTACCAACCCGGAAAATTCCAATGGTCTTTCCTGCTACCTCAATATTGGGGTATCTGGATTGGAATTGTGTTCCTGATGATTTTGGCGATTTTACCGTGGGCCATTCAGCACCGCTTAGCAACCTTTATTGGTAATATTGCCTTCAATCAGCTGAAATCACGCCGTAAAACTGCGATTCGAAATTTAGAACTCTGTTTTCCAGAATGGTCAGCTGAACAGGTTCAGGACAATGCCCGACAGGTTTTTGTCGACCAGATGATTGGTATTTTTGAAACTTTAAATGCTTGGTACTGTCCACAGTGGTTTAAGGGGCGTGTCAGTATTGAAGGTCTGGAACATCTCCAAAAAGCACAAGCCGAAGGCAAAGGGGTTTTATTGCTAGGCACTCACTCTACTTTGCTGGATGCTGGTGGCTACCTTTGCGCCCAGTATTTCGAACCGGATGTGGTCTATCGTCCGCAGAATAATCCACTGCTGGATATGCTGATTTACCGCTGCCGTGCCACCATTTATACCCACCAGATTGATCATGATGATATGCGTGGTTTAATTCGTCATTTAAAAAATGGCCGTGCCATTTGGTACAGTCCCGACCAGGACTATGGCCTAAAACAAGGCGTGATGGCACCCTTTTTTGGTGTGCCTGCTGCAACGATGACCGCACATCGTCGTTTGATTAAAATGACTAAAGCTGCCGCAATTCCGCTGTATTTCTATCGTGATGGTGATATTGCCAATCCCCGATATAAAGTATTGATTGAAGCTCCCGTAGAAAATCTGCCGAGCGAAGATGAAGTGGATGATGCTACACGCGTCAATCGGATTATTGAAAATCAGCTACGTATTGCCCCAACCCAATATATGTGGTTCCACCGTCGCTTTAAAACCCGCCCTGAAGGCTTTGAGAAAATCTATTAATAAGATAATTAAGATAACTAGGAAACCTCGCACAGAATCTACTATCGTGTAAAGGCGACAAGGATGTCGCCCGTTGGACTGCGATATCATGGATGTATCGTCAGTCCAACAGATGGTTTTGTTACTTTTGCCGAAACAAAAGTAAAGAATAAACTCCTAATATTGGATAAATAAACGGTAAAACTCCGCTTTGCGACAACCCTAAAGGCAAAAAACCATGAAAGTGATGCAACTTCTTCCTGAACTGAATAGCGGTGGCGTAGAACGCGGTACTTTAGAAATCGCCCGTGCCTTGGTTGCAGAAGGTCATGAATCTTTGGTGGTGTCGAATGGTGGCCGGCTGGTGGCCCAGCTTGAAGCGGAAGGTTCAACACATTTGACGCTAGCCATTCATAAAAAAGCCCTCTCTAGCTTATGGCAAATTCGTCCGCTACGTCAGCTGATTGAACAGCACCAACCCGACATTGTACATGTACGTTCCCGCGTGCCTGCATGGCTGACCCATTTTGCTTTAAAAGGCATTCCTGCTGCGCGTCGTCCACATTTAATCAGTACCGTGCATGGCTTCTATTCCATTAACCGTTATAGCGCGATCATGACCCAAGCTGAAAAAGTGATTGCCGTATCTGACAGCGTGGTGAAATACATCACTGACAATTACAAAAATTGCCCAACACAGGATATTGTCCGGATTTACCGTGGCATAGACCCTGCCGCTTTTCCGCATGGTTATCAGCCTTCTGCGCAATGGATGAATCAAACCTTTAAAGATTTTCCTGAACTGGAAAACAAGTTTTTAGTCTGTCTTCCAGGACGGATTACCCGCTTAAAAGGTCATGAAACCCTGATTGGATTGGTTGAAAAATTACAGCAACACTATCCCAATTTACATGCAGTAGTAGTGGGTGGCGCTGACCCGAAAAAAGCGGCCTACCTCAAAGAAATGCAGGAAAACATTCAAGCCAAAGGTCTTACTGAAAAAATTACTTTTGTCGGTCACCGTTCAGATATTCGTGAGTGGCTGGCGTTTAGTGATGTGGTTTTATCGCTTTCCAATCAGGCGGAAACATTCGGTCGCACTGCTTTAGAAGCATTGTCTGTCGGTACGCCCGTGATTGGCTGGAACCGAGGCGGTGTGGCAGAGATTTTATCGAAGCTTTATCCACAAGGCTTAATTGAGGTAGATGACCAAGCTGCGCTTTTCAATACAGTGAAGCATCATATGGATGAACCTCAAGAGGTTAAGCCAGTGACGATATTTAGCTTGAAAGAAATGTGTGATCAGACGCTTCACTTATATAAGCAAATTTTGAAATAGACTTCATTAATGAGTCATTTTTCAATGGAGACAAGCTATTAGCAATACCGAAATTAAACGCAAATTTTCGTAAAAATTGGATATATGAGAATGGCAGGCATTGATATTTCGAAAGCCATAACGTGTTAAACCTTCCACACCCGAAATCGTGCCATGAGCCAAATGAGCAGCGGCCAGAAAATGGTATTGATGATATCGTGCACACTGGAACCAATGCGCCACAGCCCATAATTGATTAAATCATCACGGGCATCCAACAGCTCTGCAGCAATTGCAACAATAAGCACAGTCAAAATCGCCCACTTCGACTTCAACTGACGATGGTGGAAAAACGCCACGATAAAGAATAGCACCAGCCCAGCATAAATATATAAAGCATCACGTGATAGTTCAGTAAAATTTACGACATAAATTTTAAGTTCTTGAAATGTTGATAAATACATGACTGAAATTTTATTTTCAAGAGGTTATATAAAAGCATAGACCCGAGTTCTGCATCCTGCAAAACTCGGGTACATGAGGTTGTGCTTTCAAATGTTATTTTTATTCTGTTATTGCTATCCATTGCTGCATCATATCCATGATGACTTTCTATCAGCCATGTGTTTCATCTTCCATAATGGGATGTTCCTTTCCCGGCTCCTTGGCTGATGAGTCCAGATTAAGGTAGTTTATAAAAAAGAAACATTCGCAATTGACCTAAATCGATGTAAGCCATTTCGTACACTTTTCTATTATTTAATCTGCCTGCTTGATTGCATTTTTATAGCTCTGGGCAATTTCATCGGTGACTGGTTTTTCTTCTTTTTCAGCTTTTTCAATACCTTCTTTTATTGTTTCTTGTGCCTGCTGTTCATCGGCATCCGTTTGCTCCAGTTCTTCTTGCACCTGTTCAAACACACGTCCAGTTTGTAAAACTACATAAACCGGAAAATGGTCTGAACCGATATGAGGCAACCTTTTCATGTGAACCAAGGCAAAATCGGTACTGTGAAAAATATGATCCAGTGACCAACGCAATAAGGGATAATCAGCATGGAAGGTATTGACAAAGTGACGCCCCACCCGTGGATCGAGCAAGCCACTAATGCGCTGAAACAGTCTGGTCGTTCGCGACCAAGCCACATCATTCAAGTCTCCCATCACAATACAGCTTTGATCCAGATCCTGGATCTGGTCACCCACAATTAATAGTTCCGCATCCCGTAGCGTTGAATCTTTCGCTTCAGTGGGGCTTGGTGGTTTGGGATGCAGACAATAAAGCTGTACCGGTTGACCTGAACGTAAAATGACTGTGGTATGAATGGAGGGAATCTCATTACTTAAAATGAACTTGACCTCGGTATCTTTCAGCTCTAAACGGCTATACAGATGCATGCCGTATAAATTATCTAACGGTACAGGCACCCGATAGGGATAATCTTTTTCAATCGCGGAAAGTGCTTTTTGCCAGACACGATCTGATTCTAGAGTTAACAGCAAATCTGGCTGATGCTTTTGAATCTGTTCAATCAGCAACTGGTATTGGTTATTCGGCGTCAGTACATTGGAAATGATCAGGGAGATTTGCTTGTCAGGATTCAGCTGATGTTTGCGAACATGCTTGACCTGCTTTTTCCAAAAAAAGGTATAAGGCAGCACCATTTTGAGCTGGTACGCCAGTGCCGCAATCAAACTGATAAAAATAATTTCCCGTGTTAAATTCCAGGGTTGGTCCCAGACCAGCAGCAGAACAAAGGCAATCAGTCCTAAAACCAGAATTTGTAGCCGTGGAAAATCAGCACCTCGAATCCACCACTCATCCCGTGGAATCAGTGACCAGAATGTCAGCCATATCACTAAAACTGCAATTATTTCCACCCAAATCATCAGCTTTACTCTGTTTATCTTGGTAATTCGATCTGCAGTTGAAAAAATTTATCAATTTTGTATGTAACATAAACAAGAGATTTCTCTCAATAATATTGATGTTTTGATTATGTAGTACTTGCAGTCACGTCCCTTTTTGATAAACTCGAATCCCTTTTGATTTTTTTTAACGCACCGAGGCGAAGTGGCATGAAAGTAGGTCTGGTCGGTTGGCGCGGGATGGTGGGTTCCGTCCTTATGCAACGTATGGTTGAAGAGAATGATTTTGCTCATTTTGAGCCATTCTATTTTTCTACCAGTAATGCAGGTGGTGAAGCGCCTGCGTTTGGCGGTAAGACCGCCCCAGCACTTATGGATGCGACAGACATTAACAGTCTGAAGCAAATGGATGTCATTATTACCTGTCAAGGTGGTGATTACACCACTGACGTTTTCCCGAAACTGAAAGCTGAAGGCTGGAATGGTTACTGGATTGATGCGGCATCTACCTTGCGTATGGTTGATGAAGCCATTATCGTGCTTGACCCGGTGAACATGAATGTCATCAAAGATGGTTTGGTGAATGGTACTAAAACTTTCGTTGGTGGTAACTGCACAGTTTCATTGATGCTGATGGGCTTAGGCGGTCTGTTCCAAAACAACTTGGTGGAATGGGCAACTTCAATGACGTATCAGGCAGCTTCTGGTGCGGGCGCGCAAAACATGCGTGAACTGATCAACGGTATGGGCTACTTGTATAACAACACTAAAGATTTGTTAGACGATCCCAAATCGCCGATTTTAGACATCGACTCTAAAATTGCAGCGCTACAACGTGGTGAAGGTTTCCCTGCGGCAAACTTCGGTGTGCCTTTAGCTGGTTCTTTAATTCCATATATCGACAAGCAGCTTGAAAGCGGTCAGTCGAAAGAAGAATGGAAAGGCCAGGTTGAAACCAACAAGATTTTAGGCAATCAACAGATTGTACCTATTGATGGTCACTGTGTTCGTATTGGTGCAATGCGTTGCCATTCTCAAGCGATTACCTTGAAATTGAAAAAAGATGTACCGCTTGATGAAATCGAAGACATTATCCGTAATGCAAACGATTGGGCAAAAGTCGTTCCAAACACCCGCGAAGCATCGATGACCGATCTGACACCTGTGGCTGTCACAGGTACTCTGTCTGTTCCAGTGGGCCGTTTGCGTAAACTGAATATGGGTAAAGAGTACCTTGGCGCGTTCACTGTTGGTGACCAGTTGCTATGGGGTGCTGCGGAACCTTTACGCCGTATGTTACGTATTTTGATTGATTACAAAAATGCTTAATTGCTAGATGCAAGAAAAAAAGAAAAGCCGGTCTCAATTGATTGGCTTTTTTTATGTATCCTTTATGTTATTGTTTTACAATTCTTCAACAGCTAGTTAATCTATAACCGTCGCAATGCCATAAAAAAATCGAGCTAAAGATTAAGATGACCGTATATAACAAATTAAAGATAGCCATTTTAGCCATTATTGCTTCGCAGAATATTCATGCGATTACTATTGATCCTATTCAAATTCAATCTGCGCCAGGTGAATTACTGTATGCCGAAATGAATTTTCGTAATGCTGCTCCTCAGGCACAAATACAAGCCAGCCTGGCAAATGCAGAAGATATTGCAACTTTAGGGGTTGCCTATCAACCTCCCGGCCATCTCAATTTCTTTACCCGTCGCGATAGCTCGGGGAATGGCGTCATTACCATTACCTCTTCACGCCCTTTAACTGAAGCCGAACTCAATATTATTATTAAAATTCAGGAAGGCAACGCGACACGTTTACAGCATATTAAAACACCACTGCAACGTAGCTCGGCAAATACTCAGACACGAATTACCGGCAATGAAAAACCTTTAACCCCAATCACTATTGTCAGTGAAAAAGATATTGCTTTACAGCTACCTGAAAGCAGGCAATATCAGGTTGCTCAAGCCCAAACCAGCACTGCTTCATCTTTTGACGCACCATTAAAGCTTCAAAAGTCAGCTCCGCCAAGCTTAAATACTGGCATAGCTGTACCGACAGTCGTTTCATCTATGGCCATGCCTGCAGCTCAAACTGTAGTACAGCCCAATCAAGCTGCAGCAGCTGCACAAAAAACGGCAACTCCCGAATCTGCCAGCACAAAAAATCCGATCAAAAGTACCAGTAACAGCCCATTTTCTGCAGATCCATTAGCGAAACAATATGCCGAATCCCGCTCTAAACAGCTTGCGGCAAATACAAGTGCAGAAAAACCGGCTCAGCAAGCTGCTGTAAAAGCCAAACCAGCAGCAACTCCATCCCCTCATCCTGCTGTTACCGCACAAACCACAAAGCATGTAGTGCAATCCAATGAATCGCTCTGGGCGATTGCAGCACGCGTGGCGACTGAGCAAAATCGTCCGATTGGCGAAGTGATGAAACAAATCAAAACCAATAACGAACATGCCTTTATTCAAGGCGATGTAAACCGTTTACGCCGTGGAGCGGCTTTGAATTTAAATACCGCAGGCAATGCTAAAGAAGAGCAAAAAGCCAAAGTTACCCATTTAGCCAAAGCACCATCCCACCCTTCTAAGCAGTCGGCAAAGACCAAATATCGCTTGAATCAGGCAGAAATGAGCCTGGTTGCAGAGAAAGAACAAGATTCAGCCAGCGGTTCTGCCAAAAGGAACACGGAAAAAAATCAAACTTCAAACGAGTTGTCATTAAAAGTTATGACATCGCGTGAAAAAACCGTTAAATTACAGAGAAACGTAACACAATTAGATTTGGCACTGCGTCAAAAGGATCACAGAATTCAATTATTAAATACTCGTCTTGCTCAATTGCAACAACAATTGAAAGCACAGCAAGCAGAGAAAAAGCCAACACACTAAGGTGTTATACAATTTGATTTTTTAGGATGGGTTCCATTGATAACGACTCAATCCTGCAAGGGGTAACAACATGCTGCTTTATGTGATTCCGTTTATATTGTTATTAGTGATCGCATTTGTATTAAAAAAACGTGACTCAAATAAACAGGCAGAAGAAGCGTCAAAAGCGAAAACTAAGAAAGTCACTTCAACCAAAAAGTCACCGCAAAAAACTCAAATTGTGGAAAACTCGGTTGTTACCAAGAAAAAAACCACTCCTTTAGCTGCTGATGTACGCAATAAAATTGAAGGGCTAATTCGAGAAAACAATTTTTTCTCTGCTGAAGCACAAATTAACCAGGCTTTAAACAAAGACAATTCACAGCATGAGTTGTATTTACTGTTGCTTGATATTCACATCTTGCAGAAAGACGAATTTGCAATTAGCCAGCTGATTAATCACCTGCGTTCATTAGAACTGGATGATTTTCTAGAACAAGCACTTGCAAAAAAAGCAGCCCATGAAAAAGAGTCTGCAAGCTCTAGAGATACCATTGATTTTCGACCAGAATCAACAGTGGCACCAACTTCCAATAACGAAATTGCTACACCTAAAAATACCGCAGATTTTGATGCATTGATGAATGATGCTGTTGCGCCAGCAGTAACAGCAAGTGACCTGTCTTTTGATCAATTACCACAAGACAAGCTTTCTCCTCAAGCAGAAACTGTTGAAGAAATTACCCCTCTTGATTTCAGCACTCTATCTCTGGATTCAACGGCAGAAGCCGCAACTCCAGCAGCTGAAGAAGTTAAGCCTTTAGATTTTGGTCATTTAAATTTCAATACAACCACAACTGAAGAAACCAAAGTAGAAACCGCTCCGGTTCAGGACATTCAACCTCTAGATTTCTCGTTTAGTTTAGATACTGCAGCAACTGAACAGCCAGCAATTGAAAAAACGCCTCATATTGAACCTGTTCTAGAAGAAAAACCTGAATTTAATTTTGATTTCTCACAAACAGAAACTGTTGCAGCGCCTGAAGCCAAAATTGCGCAGGAAGAAACTAAGCCAAGCTTAGATCTGGACTTTAATTTAGAAGCTGCTACCACAATTGAAGAGCCTGCTGTATCAGCAACGCCAGCGAAAGCTGCAGGCGTAAGTTTTGATATTTCTAATGTCAGCTCGGCAGCAAAAGCAGACAAAAATGATCCATTGGTGCAATCTTTCCCGGAACTGGTTGAAGTCGATGAAATCAGCCTGAATCTGGAACTGGCACAGCAATATATTCAACTGGGTGCATTTGAATCGGCACGTGAATTGTTGGCAGAGCAAGAAGCCGGATATACAGCTGAACAACGCCAGCAGGCAGATCATTTGCGTAATCAAATAGCATCTTAAGCTATTTCGATCTACTATAAAGCAGTCATCCTTGGCTGCTTTTTTTATGATGAAAAAAATAGCGTTAATCTATATGGGCGGTACATTTGGCTGTATTGGTGATCCACTCAGCCCGATGCCGGCCGAGCAATTTATTCCAAAACTGCAACATATTCTTCCTCTAGATAAGCAGATCGAATGTTTTATTGCACCGGTCATTCAAGACAGTAGTGCCTGTACAGCTTCAGACTGGCTGAAACTGATCCAGTATATTCAACAGCTTCAGCTACAACAGTTTCAGCATTTTGTGATTATTCATGGTACCGATACCCTCAGTTATGCCAGTGCTGTGCTTTCACGCTTTCTGGGTCAATCCGCGCATGTGGTCATGACTGGAAGCCAGTATCCCCTATTAAATGCTGCCGGCGACAATACCCGTGAATTTACCGATGCCATTGATAATTTAAACTTTGCCCTAGACTGTGCAGTTAAATATCCTGTTGGAGTGTATTTAGCCTTTCATCATCATTTGGTTCATGCCCAGACGGCATTAAAAATCCATACCACAGAACTAGATGCCTTTAACGGGGTCAATGCAGCACAGCCAATCACTCTATCCAGCCAATATCATATTGTGCAGGAGAATGATATCCACAAGGCAGCGATATTTAACTGTTTAAGCTTGATGATGCAGCCGATCGCCATAGAACAGCAAATTGCTAACTTAAAAAATTTACAACAACATCCCCCTCATGTTCTGATTTTACAAGGCTTCGGTACAGGCAATTTAGCGGTCAATCAGGAATTCATTGCTACGCTTCATGCTATACACGCGCAAGGCTGCGCGATTGTTCTTACCACTCAAGTCCCTTTTGGCACGATTAACCAACACTATGCCGTGAGCGAATGGACTCAGCATGCCAATATCATCATCAGTGATTGTTTGGGACATGCAGATCTTTATGCAAAAGCACTGAAAATGTATTTACAATACGATAGCGTAGACCAGTGGCATACTCACTGGCATGATTCAGTGTGAATAGAGGTAAATATGCAACGTTTTGCGGTCGGTATTGAGTTTTCTGGGGTTGAGTATCGAGGATGGCAAACTCAGCAAACTGGCGTGCGTAGCGTACAGGAAACCATTGAAAAAGTACTGTCCAAAGTTGCAAATGAACCGATCATGCTACATGGCGCAGGTCGTACCGATGCCGGCGTGCATGCCACCAATATGGTGGCGCATTTTGATACTCAAGCCATCCGCAGTATTGATGGCTGGCTGATGGGCTCAAACAGCCAACTCCCTAAAGACATTTCAATACAATGGATTAAAGAAATGGATATGGCATTCCATGCCCGTTTCAAAGCACAAGCACGACGTTATCGTTACGTGGTATATAATAATCCGGTGCGTCCCGCATTACTCTATAAACAAGTCACCCATGTATATTATCCGCTTGATGTAGAGAAGATGATTGAAGCGGCGAAAAAATTTAAAGGCACTCATAATTTTGAAAGTTTCCGTGCCGCAGCCTGTCAGTCCAATCAGCCAGTTCGTCATGTCAAGCATTGTCGCCTGATTCAACATGGCTGTTATCTGGTTCTGGATATTCAAGCTGATGGTTTCTTGCACCACATGGTACGCAACATCATGGGCTGTTTACTGGAAATTGGTCAGGGCATGTATGACATCGACCATATTGATGCAATTTTTGCCGCTGAAGATCGCAAAGCAGCAGGAATCACTGCGCCGCCAGATGGCTTGTATTTCATCCATGCGGATTATCCGGAACAGTTCGCTCTTCCGAAAATGCCTTTGGGGCCACACTGGTTAAATATGCCAGAATAAAAAGTATCTTCTAAATTTGAAGTGTTCATTTAAAAATAGATACCTCCACTAACCCCTCCTAAAAGGAGAGGTAAAGTTCCTCCCTTTTTCAAAGGGAGGCTAGGAGGGATTTCTTAACGCTGCTTACGCTTTCTATATTCCACCGGCGTTTCGTTGGTCCAGCGCTTAAAAGCACGGTAAAAAGTACTCGGTTCAGAAAATCCTGTTAGATAGACGATTCGCTCTACACTCTCTGCCGTATTGGCCAATAGTTTCTTCGCCAAACGACAGCGGTAGTCAGACAGAATTTGCTGAAAACTGGTATTGGCTTCACTCAGCTGGGTACGTAAACGGCGTGGAGTAATATTTAAATGGGTTGCTACGGTTTCCAAAGTGGTTTCGCCACTTTCTAAAGTCGAGCCAATCGCACGGCGTACTTCCCCAACCAGATCATAACGTGCCAGCTCTTGCAGCTTTTCAATCGCCAATTGCTCATGTAACTGCAACAGCTCCGGTTCTGCTTGCCATAACTGATAATCTAAAATTGCAGGATCGAAATATAAACGGGTTTCCTTTTGTCCTAGACTCACCGGACATTCGTAAATCCGGAAATATTCATCATCGGGTGCGCCCTGACTGAAGTTAAAATCGATATAAATCGGTTGAAAACGGCCTTCAGTAATAAACTTGAAGAAACGCAACACGCCAGAGAGCGCACATTCAGAAAAGTGACGATTGACAATATTTTCTCCCCACGGCTGCTCGCCATTGGTTAAATAGCAACGGTCATCTTCAATCACCAATGTGGCATGAAAGGCATCGCTAATCAGGCGCTGATAGGCCAAAGCACGCTTCAGCCCTTCACCAAAGTTTTCACTGGAAATAAACAGATGCTCAATTACCTGACCACGATATAAAGGCAGGTGTTCACCCAAATGCAACCCGATATCAGGATCTTTACTCACTTCTTCTGCAGCTACCCAAAAAGCATATTGGGCACTGAGCGGTGTACGATCATTGGTCTCAACCTGATTTAAGGCCACACCAGCTTTCATTAAAATTTCTTCAGTTGGCAAACCCGAACGACGAATAGCTTGATAGCCTAGTCGCAAAACAACTGATGCATCAGTTAGCTGACCCACGCAAAGACCTTCCTTGTATGTTGTTCATTTATACTTAAAAAGATTAATTTTAGATTAACTGTGATTGACCAAACTGACAACATGGCAATGCGCTTTTTTACAGAAAATATTTATACGGAGGGTTCGCTTATTTAACTGACAGATGAACGAGCAAAGCCGCATTGCGCCTTGTTTTATACAAAAAAATTGACTATAATTTGCGCCTTTCCAATTTATTCATTCAGGTAGGCTATGGCCAATAAAGAGGAACTCATCGAGTTCGAAGGCGTTGTCACCGAGACGCTTCCTAATACTATGTTCCGTGTACGTTTAGAGAACGGTCACGAAGTGATTGCCCACATCTCTGGTAAAATGCGTAAACACTATATTCGTATTTTAACTGGCGACAGTGTTAAAGTAGAAATGACTCCTTACGATTTAACGAAGGGTCGTATTACTTATCGTGCACGCTAAGTTTTAGCGTAAGCAAAAGCCACTTTTTATAGTGGCTTTTTTATTCAGCTTTATTCACTGACCGTTTATCAAATGACAACGTTCATGTAAATTTTCTCCGTATAAAATAAAGTTTTATCTTATGGAGAAAAGGCAATGTCATTTCTTCACTCTCTCGGTCTAATAACTTCATTGTGCCTGCTGTATGGATGCACAACCTCAGCAACGACCAGTGCTCAACAACGTGATGCCTATTTACAACAATTTATCGGGCAGTCCAGCCAAACTATTCAAGCCAAGCTCGATTTGAGCAGTATCGGTTACCAGCAAGTCCTATTGCCTACCATAGATGATCAGACACTGACTTATACGGTCATTCGTCCTATTACTATTCCGATGCCTATGGCTCAAAATCCTGCTGACATTGATTCTGGTAGTGTTCCCATCCAAATCCCTCCTCGTGCGCAAAGTTATGATGTGAACTTGCAATGTAAAATTATCTATCGTTTGGAACACAACATTGCCAAATCGGTTTATTACACCGGCCGTACCTGTTAAATCATCAAAAAACACAATAAAAAACGCAGCTCATGGCTGCGTTTTTGGTGTCCGGCGAACTTAGTTCAATGCAGCAACCACTGCTTGACCCATTTCCACGGTACCTACTTGCTTATTACCTTCAGCCATAATGTCGCCGGTGCGTAAACCTTGATCCAATACATTGCCTACTGCATCTTCAATGGCTTTCGCTGCTGCTTCTTCACGGAAGGTATAACGCAGCATCATGGCAACTGAAAGAATGGTGGCTAATGGGTTGGCAATGTTTTGACCTGCGATGTCAGGTGCTGAACCATGACATGGCTCATACATGCCTTTACCATTTTCATCCAGCGAGGCAGATGGCAACATGCCGATAGAACCTGTCAACATTGCTGCTTCATCAGACAGGATGTCACCGAACAGGTTACCCGTCACGATCACGTCAAACTGCTTAGGCGCACGTACCAGCTGCATTGCGGCATTATCTACATACATATGCGACAAGTTGATTTCAGGATATTGCTCTTCTTTCAGTGCAGTCACTGTTTGCTTCCAAAGCTCGGTCACTTCAAGGACGTTGGCTTTATCGACTGAACATACTTTACCGCCACGTAAGTTCGCCATTTCAAAGGCAACTTTGGCAATGCGTTTAATTTCAGACTCTTTATAAACATCAGTATTGAAACCTTGCTTCTCGCCATTTTCCAGTTCACGGATACCGCGTGGCTGACCGAAGTAGATACCACCTGTGAGTTCACGCACAATCAGGATATCCAGACCAGAAACGATTTCAGGTTTCAAGCTTGAAGCACCGGCAAGTTGCGGGTAAAGAATTGCAGGACGCAAGTTGGCAAATAAATTCAATTCAGAACGGATTTTCAATAAGCCACGTTCAGGACGAATTGAACGTTCAATACTATCCCATTTTGGACCACCAACAGCACCTAACAAGATCGCATCTGCGCCTTTTGCCTGTTCTGCTGTCACTGCAGGGTAGGGTTCGCCATGTGCATCAATTGCAGCACCACCCAATAAACCCTGTTCCCAAGTCAAACCCAGATTGAATTTTTCATTTACTCGTGTAAGCACTTGTTCAGCTGCTTTTACGATTTCAGGACCAATACCATCACCTGGTAAAATCAAAATATGTTTTGACATGAGTGTTTCCATTTATGAAGTCGATAGATTAAATCGACGGGATTTTAAATTTTCTTTTCTACAAATTCGCCCAGACCGGTTAAGGCATTATAGGGTCTGCAGAAACGTCGGATTGTCTTGTGTTCTTGCAGGAGATCTACACACAAGGGTTCAGGTGCAGATACATTCAGCAAGCTGCCCTGCTGTTTGTTGCGTTCACGGTACATTTTAAAAATGTAACGCTGCTTCGGCTTAAACTGGTGAAAAACATGAAGGGTTTCTGCACGATCCTTGGAAATTGGATAAAAGCGGATCACCAGTTCATGTTGCCCCGGGGGGACTGAAAGATATAACGCATTCGGCTGACTTAAGGAGTTCGCCTGTAAACGTAAAATACCCGATTCAACCGCAGCACTATTTACACGGCGCTGTGCTGCATCAATAATTTGAATTTTATCTAAACGTTCAAATTCACAGTTTGCAGTACCAGCACAATAAATTAAGGCATTTGTTTTTGTGCTTTCAGTTTCTTTTACATGTTTAATGCGCACTGTATCAATGCCTTGGCATGCACTTAAGGATGCGACCATAAGACCAAGTACAGCAAGCTGACCGTAAACTTTTGTCATTATTCGAGCCCAACCCTCACCAATTAAAGCCAACTAAATATTTTTATGGATTCGATATTAGCAAGAGTTAAGCTCCGATACTACTAGCGCTGAAAATTCAAGTAATTAACCACGAATTTCCTGAAATACCCAAGGACGTGATTGCTTGGTTTTTTCTTCATAGGCACGAATATCATCTGCAGCTTGTAAGGTTAAGCCAATATCATCCAGACCATTTAACAGGCAGTGTTTACGGAACGGATCGACTTCAAACTTGAAGGCTTCACCCGTTGGCGTACGTACTTCTTGTGCGTCCAAATCGATTGTTAACTGATAGCCTTCTGTCGCAGCACATTCTTTGAATAACTGATCCACAATTTCTTCAGACAGAATCACCGGCAACATGCCGTTTTTAAAGCTGTTGTTAAAGAAAATGTCAGCATAGCTTGGTGCAATTACGGTACGGAAACCATATTCGTTCAACGCCCATGGCGCATGCTCACGGCTTGAACCACAACCAAAGTTGGCACGTGAAATCAATACAGTTGCACCCTGATAACGTGGCTGGTTCAAAATGAAGTCAGGGTTTTTCGGACGAACTGAATTGTCCTGACCTGGATAGCCTTCATCCAAATAACGCAATTCATCAAATAAGTTGTCACCAAAACCGGTACGTTTGATCGATTTCAAAAACTGTTTTGGAATAATTAAATCTGTATCGACATTGGCACGGTCTAATGGTGCAACGATACCTTGTTCAACGGTATATTTTTTCATGTCATTTGCTCCTATTAGCCGAAATTAGAAAGTACGCACGTCAACGAAATGACCGGCAATGGCCGCAGCTGCTGCCATGGCTGGACTCACCAAATGCGTACGACCGCCATTGCCCTGACGACCTTCGAAGTTACGGTTAGAGGTTGATGCACAGTGCTCGCCCGGTTGTAATTTGTCAGCATTCATGGCCAAACACATTGAGCAGCCCGGTTCACGCCATTCAAAACCGGCTTCTAAAAAGACTTTGTCCAAGCCTTCAGCTTCAGCCTGCTGTTTCACCAAACCAGAACCCGGAACCACCATCGCCTGTTTAATTGAAGATGCCACTTTACGGCCTTTAATCACTTCAGCAGCAGCGCGAATATCTTCAATACGCGAGTTGGTGCAAGAACCGATAAATACGCGGTCTAACTGGATGTCCGCCAATGCCTGACCAGCATTTAAACCCATATATTGATAAGCACGAGTCCAGTCATTACGTTGCACGTCATCTTTGGCCTGTTCCAAAGTCGGCACCGCTTCAGAAACAGGAATCACCATTTCAGGAGAAGTTCCCCAAGACACTTGCGGTTCAATTTCTTCACCTTGCAATACCACGACGGTATCGAAATGTGCACCTTCATCTGAGTGCAAAGTATTCCAGTACTCTACTGCTTTATCCCAATCTTGACCTTTCGGTGCGTAGTTACGGCCTTTCACGTATTCAATGGTTTTGTCATCCACAGCCACCATACCGACACGTGCACCGGCTTCAATCGCCATGTTACACACGGTCATACGGCCTTCAATCGACATGTCACGGAATACTTGACCACCGAATTCGATCGCGTGACCTGTACCGCCCGCGGTACCAATTTTGCCAATGATTGCTAACACGACATCTTTTGAAGTCACGCCTTGACCCAATTTTCCGTCAACACGTACCAACATGTTCTTCATTTTCTTTTGAACCAGGCACTGGGTAGCCAATACGTGTTCAACTTCTGAAGTCCCAATCCCGTGAGCCAAGCAACCGAATGCACCGTGAGTTGCGGTATGCGAGTCACCACACACGACCGTCATGCCCGGTAAGGTTAAACCTTGCTCAGGCCCTACCACATGTGCAATCCCTTGGCGAATATCATTAATGTCAAATTCAACAATATCGAAAGTTTTACAGTTGTCATCCAGGGTTTGCACCTGGATACGCGAAGTTTCATCTTCAATACCGGCAATACCCTGTTCACGCTCAGTTTTTGAGGTGGGTACGTTATGGTCTGGCGTGGCTACATTGGCACTTAAACGCCAAGGTTTACGACCTGCAAGCTGCAAACCCTCAAAAGCTTGTGGTGAAGTTACTTCATGTAATAAATGACGGTCGATATAAAGTAAGGCTGAGCCATCATCGCGTTGTTTTACTAAATGGTCATCCCACAATTTATCATATAAAGTCTTTGCTTTTTGGGTATTGCCTGCCATGTCGACGCGCTCCATAGAACTGGGTAATGCTTTCGTTAACTTCGATTATAACCACGTATTCACATAAATCTAATTTATCATTTTTATTAGTTTAAAAACTTTTTGGAATTAATTTTAACCTGATTAAAACCCTGAATTTTGGCAAAATTTCATCTCTCAGTTTTTAAACCAAGTCGCAATCTCCTGATGTTGAAACTCAACCCATCCAGAGTTCTTTATCACTCAAGAAATGAGTGAATGAGTAACTGACTTTGGATTTAGTCTGACGATTTATCTTTGGCTTCGATCAGCTGTTCAATCGCGCGGATGAGTTCTGCTTTCGCTGCACCGCACTGCGCCGCAGCCTGATTTTCGTCATCTTCATCATCGGCAATTTCATAAACCTGACTTCGCTTTTCGACCGCTTCCTCGAAAATATCAAGCAGGTATTTGATGTGTTTTATATCCATTCCTTTTATCCTCTAAAAAAGTATCACTGTCCGATACCTTTGCCCTGTTGTTTATTGATTGTTAAGTTTAATCAGTTAATTATCCATAAAACCGATTAAAAATTAATAAATATTCGTTTTTACAAATTAAATAAGACTGATTATCATTTAGCTATATCCCGAGGCAAAGATTGAGGAACAACCCATGGCTCACATTCAAAAGTTTGTTGACAATAATCAACGTATGTTTAAGAAAACCTTTAGCTACTATATTATGCACATCACCATTGCCATGTTGGTCGGTTATTTCGTGACAGGAAATATCTGGATGGCACTTACGCTGAGCTTGCTTGAACCGACCATTCAGGCGATCGCCTTCTTCTTTCACGAAAAAATCTGGGAAGCAAAACCGGCTAAAAGACAAAGTAGCAACCATATGAAAATGCTGAATCAGCAATAACAAAAGATCATGGGTTGCCACTTCTGCTTTATAGAGATCACTCCACTGATATGGGGTGATTTTTTATTTTTACTCTTTAAATTCACATCTGCATACATTTTTCACTGTCTTTTTTTCAGATTAAACACCCTCTTTAGTATAAAAATATTTTATAATTATTTTAATATTTCATAACCAGATTATCCTTATGAATCTTGCTGCCTTTGAAGCGTTCATTAAAGTCATGGAAACAGGCTCTATTTCTATGGCCGCCGATTTATTGTTTATTACTCAACCTGCTGTGACCAAACGAATTCATAGCCTGGAAGAATATTTTGGCGTGAAACTGTTTGAGTCTGCCGGTCGTGGTGTTCAAGCCACCCATGCAGCACACTCTTTATTACCAAAAGTGAAAAACTGGCTCAATGAACTGGGCGATATTCACCACACCTTAAGTCACGAACAGGAACAGGTACAAGGCAAGCTGAAAATTGGTACCAGTCACCATATTGGCTTACATCATCTGCCCCAGCACCTGCGCAATTATGTACAGAAATTCCCTCAAGTCACTTTAGATGTACATTTTGTTGACTCGGAACAGGCGCATGAACAGGTACTGGCCGGTGATCTGGAGCTGGCTTTCTTAACCCTTCCACCGCAAGGCGATGAACGCCTCAGTTATGTGACCATATGGAATGATCCGCTGGTGTTTGTGGCTGCACCTTTTCATCCACTGGCACAAAAAAAGCATTTGAGTCTGGAAGATTTGATTCAATATCCGAGCCTGTTGCCAGCCTCGCAAACCTATACCACGCAAATCACCTTGACAGAGTTTGAAAAGCAAGGGGTCAAACCAAAAATCACCATGAGCAACAATCCGCTTGAATCCATCCGCATGCTGGTTTCAATTGGTTTGGGATGGTCGGTATTACCGAAAACCTTGCTGAATCAGGACCTGCAAATGCTGGATATTGATTTGCAAATGAACCGTCAACTGGGCATGGTCTGGCATCCCGGCCGTACCCAGTCACGTGCCGTACAGGAACTGGTTGCGATGATGCAAAACTCCCATCTTAGCTAAAATTTGCTTTAAAGGCTGCATCGTTCCGGATGCAGCATTTTGTTACCTAAATCCTCAGCACAGTAGCCGAGCTTTCGAGTACTTTTAAATAAAACACATAAAACATGATGTTTTAAATGTGTAAAAGAATTCGACGGAGTGTGAGCACATGTTGAGGGATTTATTATCTGCGCGAGCTAAAAAAGACCAATCGGCAATCCATCCTCATAATTCCTGCGTGTGGCAAGGTGCAAAAATTTCCCTGCTGCCTACACCCAATTTAAACTTTGCCGATGAAGCCACTGCACGGCGTAGCTTGCGTGATTATTTCCTGAATACTTTCGACAGCTATGAGCTACTGTTTGACTGTCTGAAAAATCCGGAAGGCTATTACCTCAAGCCCATCTCTTTACGTCATCCGCTAATTTTTTATTTTGGCCATACCGCCACTTTTTTTATCAATAAATTGTTGCTGAGCAAACTGATTGGCGAACGCTTGAACCCGCAGCTGGAAAGTATTTTTGCTGTCGGGGTCGATGAAATGAGCTGGGATGACCTGAATGACCGGCATTATGAATGGCCGAGCATCGCAGAAGTCCGGGCTTATCGTCATCAGGTACGCAATCTGGTGCTGAATCTGATTGAGCATGCACCACTGACATTACCCCTGAACTGGCACAATCCGTGGTGGTCCATCATCATGGGGATTGAACATGAACGGATTCATCTTGAAACTTCATCGGTACTGATTCGTCAGCAGAAGCTGGACTATGTACACAATCATCCACAGTGGCGTGCCCAGGTCATGACCGGGGTTGCCCCTGAAAATATATTAATTGCGGTTCCTGAAGGCAAAGTGTCACTGCACAAAACCTTCAATGCTGCTTTTTATGGCTGGGACAATGAGTTTGGTCAGCATCAGGCGGATATTCCCGCTTTTGAGGCTTCACAATATTTAGTGTCCAATCAGGAATTCTTGAGCTTTGTGGAAGATGGCGGTTATGCAACTGATCGCCACTGGACCGCAGAAGGACAGGCCTGGCTGAAATTTTCCCAAGCAGCACATCCCTGCTTTTGGCGAGAAACACCTGAAGGCTGGTCACTGCGTATTATGCTGGAAGAAATTCTCATGCCTTGGGACTGGCCGGTAGAAGTGAATTACCTGGAGGCCAAAGCTTTTTGTCACTGGAAAGCCGAGAAAACTGGTCAAAACATTCGCTTGCCCACAGAAGATGAGTGGTATCGGCTCTATGATGTGGCAGGTTTGGATCCTGAGCTGCCCTGTCCGGATCATGCCAATATCGAACTGAAATACGGAACCAGTTGCTGTCCGGTGAATTATTTCCAGCAAGGCGATTTTTTTGATATTCAGGGCAATGTCTGGCAATGGACTGAAACTCCGATTTATCCTTTTGACGGTTTTCAGGTGCATCCGATCTATGATGATTTCAGCGCCCCAACCTTTGACGGACAACATAATTTAATCAAAGGCGGTTCCTGGATTTCTGCCGGCAATGAGGCTTTGCATAGCTCCCGTTATGCCTTCCGCAGGCATTTCTTTCAGCATGCCGGATTCCGCTATGTTGCCGCCTCACAAGCGCTGCAGCAGTTTCAATCGCAATATGAAACTGACCAGATGATCTCGCAGTATTTAGAATTTCAGTACGGCGTAGAATATTTTAACGTGCCCAATTTTGCCCAAAGCCTGATCAATATTGCACGGCCTTATTTCAAAGATCTGGCAACACATCAGGCATTAGATATCGGTTGTGCCACAGGTCGGGCCAGCTTTGAACTGGCAGCTTATTTTGATCAGGTTACAGGACTGGACTTTTCCGCGCGTTTTATTCAGCAAGCGGTACAGTTGGCACAAGGCGAAACGCTACGCTACACCCTGCCGATTGAGGGTGAACTGATGGAATATAAAGCTTGTAACTTAAAAGAATTGGGTCTGAATACTCATGCCGATAGAGTAGAGTTTTATCAAGCAGATGCCTGCAATTTAAAGCCACATTTTAGCGATTACAATTTTATTCTGGCTGCCAATTTAATTGACCGCTTACATCATCCCAAAGATTTCTTAGCCGAAATCCATCAGCGTTTAAAACTGGGCGGGATTTTAATGCTGGCCTCGCCCTATACCTGGCTAGAGGAACATACCGCACGTGCTGAATGGCTCGGGGGTTTTAAAAAAGATGGGGAAAACTTTAGTACGCTGGATGGTATTGCCGAACTGTTACAAGAGCATTTTGAAATGCTGGCCGAACCTCTGGATATCGCATTTGTCATTCGTGAAACCGTACGTAAGTATCAACATACGCTGTCCCAAGTGACCTTATGGAAACGGGTGAGATAAAATTTTTATCTCAAAAAAAAAACAATCTACTGATTCAATACTGATCAGTTAAGGGATTTTACTATAAATGCCTTAGCTTTAAGTTATTCACAGCGGAGTCTTATCTTTTTAAATCAAATATTTGGAGCTCATTTGTTCTTTTGTTTAGCCAAAAGAACCAAAAGCATCTGTCATTCGCAAAACTCGTCCACTACCACCGAGTAGTACATCTATCGCAGAAACAGTAACTTTTTAATCTTGCGGTACAATGCACCTCATGCTTCAAACAGTTGCGAATGACGTTTCCGCGTATCAGAAACATAGTGAATTCAAAATAAAATACCAGTCAATTTCTTAACTGACTGGCATTCATTCTGTGGATTGGCTTTTTTCACTTTGATCTTTATTGAATCACTGAATCTTCATGTAAGGATTCATTCAACTGATCAACAATAATCGCCCATGAACCATCCGACTTGATTTTTTCTGCCAGGAACTGGCGCTGTGCTTCAGTCCAATATTCCGCTTCGGTAATTTTAGTCTGAGCATTGAGTTGATGCGTAGCAATAAACAGGGCGATCGCCTCTTCACTGGAGTCGAGTCCCAACTGCTCAAAAAGATTGGTCATTCTTGGACGTGTTTGGCTCATTTTGATCTCCCATTCTTCAAGCTAAAGTTTAATTTTTTATCAGTACTGATCATCATCTTTATATCTAATATACGGTAACTGCATAATGATAGTAAGGACTATTTTATCGTCCCTTAGTCGATATAACCCATTCAACCCGGTTCAGCAGATCGGTAGAAACCATCTTCAAACATGCAAGGATTTCGGTGCAATCCATCTTTTATTTTTAACTTTTAAAGCGGAGAGAACAGCCATATTCCATACAGCTCTCCCCTCCGTCAAAACAAATTGCCTAAATTGACCAGTCCTGAATTTCCCAGTTTTGCTCTTTGGCTAAAAGGGCTAAACGATCATCTGGATTGACCACAATGGCATGGTCGGCATGTTCCAACAGGAAGCGGTCATTGATTGAATCCGAATAAGCCCAGGATTCTTCCACATTGCGCCCTGCCAGCCATTGTTCCAGACGGATCAGCTTGCCTTTTTGGTAACACGCGGTATTGATGACTTTACCGGTATATTTGCCCTCAATCACTTCTGCATTGGTGGCAATAATTTCAGTAATGCCAAACTCATGAAAAATCGGTGCAGTAATAAAATCAGAAGTCGCGGTAATACCGACCAGTTCATGCCCTGCATCTTTGTGTTTTTGAATTGCAGCAAAACCTGCTGGACGCATTTGCGGGCGAATCACTTTTTTCATGAATAATTCATGTAATTCTTTCAAATAATCATTATCGTGCTGGGTTAAAAATTCAAAGACGAATTCGTTATAGGCAATCGGGTCAAGTTGCCCTGCTTTATAGTCCTCATAAAATTTGTCATTCATTTGACGATGTCGGATTGGATCGACTAAACCCTCAGTTACTAAAAACTCACCCCATGAATAATCTGAATCGGTATTGAGGAGGGTGTGGTCGAGGTCAAATAAAGCCAATTTCATGAAAATACTCGTAAAAACTGCAATTTAAGAAAAAAATTGTAAATCTATCTCCGCTAGTCGATAGAAATTCGTTAAGATCATAGCAATTTTTAACATTTAAGCTGTGCTTTTTTTCGAGATGGATATAGAAATAACAATCCCCGAACAAAAAGTCATACATTACAGAAGATTTAGGTAGCCAAATGATCGACTCAGAAGGTTTCCGACCGAATGTCGGGATCATTTTGGCAAACGACATTGGACAAGTTTTATGGGCAAAACGCATTGGACACAATGCTTGGCAATTTCCACAAGGAGGTATCCAGTATGGAGAATCCCCCGAACAGGCACTTTACCGTGAGCTGAGAGAAGAAGTTGGCTTATTGCCCGAACATGTACAAGTTATAGCGCAAACAAAAGGTTGGCTGCGTTATCGTTTGCCGCAACGGTATATACGCTCGGATTCAGATCCGGTGTGTATTGGTCAAAAACAAAAGTGGTTTTTACTCAAACTGACGGCTCCAGCCCGTAATATTCAGCTGGATTTGTCTGACCCACCCGAGTTTGACCAGTGGCAATGGGTAAGTTACTGGTATCCATTAGGACAGGTCGTGAATTTTAAACGCGATGTATACCGTAAAGCGATGGTGGAACTGTGTAACCAGTTACCTTCCATCTAAACTTAAAAAATCGTATGAAAATGCAGATTTTTTAGTGACATGTTGTTATAAATAAAAATAGTTTTAAATCTTTTTTGGAGCAGATTTTATGTCGAATATGCAACTGGATACCTTAAGACGCATTGTGCAAGAAATCAATGCGTCCACCAGTTTGCACGAGTCACTCGACATCATGGTCAATCAGGTGGCCGAAGCCATGCATGTAGATGTCTGCTCAATCTATCTGCTGGATGAGCGTAACCAGCGTTATCTGCTCATGGCTTCTAAAGGATTGAATCCTGAAGCTGTGGGACATGTTTCTTTGCACACCAGCGAGGGCCTGGTAGGACTGGTTGGACAACGCGAAGAAATTGTCAATCTGGACAATGCACCTAAGCACGAACGCTTTATGTACCTGCCAGAAACCGGTGAAGAAATTTATAATTCCTTCCTCGGTGTTCCGGTGATGTATCGCCGTAAGGTGATGGGCGTTTTGGTGGTGCAAAACAAAGAATCCCAAGATTTTAGCGAAGCAGCTGAATCCTTTCTGGTCACCCTGTGTGCGCAGCTTTCCGGTGTAATTGCCCATGCACATGCGGTAGGCAATATTGATGTGTTCCGCAAGCCCAGCACCTTGCCGGCTTATAAAACTTTTCAGGGGATTTCGGGTTCGGGTGGTATTGCCCTAGGTCGTGCAGTGATTCTCTATCCACCTGCCGATCTGGCTGCAGTACCGGATCGTGAAGCCGACGATATCAGTGAAGAACTGCAACTGCTGGATAATGCCTTAAATGCAGTACGCCAGGAAATCCTGTCGCTGGATGAGAAAATGCAAGATGCCTTAATGGCAGAAGAGCGGGCACTGTTTAGCGTGTTCTTGCGCATGCTGGATGAAAATGCGCTGCCTGCTGAAATCAAGGCGGAAATTCGTGATGGTAACTGGGCGCAAGGTGCAGTGCGTAATGTCATCGACAGTCATATTGCCCTGTTTGCACAAATGGAAGATGACTATTTACGCGAACGTGTTTCTGATCTGAAAGATCTGGGGCGCCGTATTTTGGCATTCTTGCAGGAAGCAGACGCCAGCCATCGTGAACTGACCGATGAAAGCATCCTGATTGGGGAAGAAATTTCGACTGCGGCACTGGTGGAATTACCGGTAGATAAAATTGCCGCCATTGTCACCACTGAAGGCGCCATGAATTCACATATGGTGATTGTGGCACGTGCTTTGGGTATTCCAACCGTGGTGGGTGTCACTGAACTGCCGATCAATACCCTGGATGATGTCGAAATGATTGTCGATGCCCATCAGGGTCGGGTGTTTATTAATCCGCCACGTCGTTTGCGTAGCCGCTATAAAGAAATTCAAAAAGAAGAAGAACAGATTGCCAAAGATTTAAAGCAGTATGAAACCAAGGATGCGATTACCCCGGATGGAGTCGCGGTCAAACTGTATGTGAATACCGGCTTGATGATTGATGTAGTGCGCGGTGTGCAACGTGGAGCGAAAGGAGTGGGTCTATACCGCTCCGAAATTCCGTTTATGCTGCGTGACCGCTTCCCGGGTGAAGAAGAACAGCGTGCGATTTATCGCCAGCAATTGAGCCACTTCGCCAATAAACCAGTAGTCATGCGTACCCTCGACATTGGTGCGGACAAAGACCTGCCCTATTTCTCGATTGAAGAAGAAAACTCTGCACTGGGCTGGCGCGGTATCCGTTTTACCCTGGATCATCCTGAAATTTTCTCTGCCCAGATTCGCGCCATGCTCAAAGCCAGTATTGGTCTGAATAACCTGCACATCTTGCTGCCAATGGTGACCAGTGTCAGCGAAGTGGAAGAGGCCTTATATCTGCTGGATCGGGACTGGCAAGTGGTGCAAGAAGAGGAACAGGTCAAAATTACCAAGCCCAAAATTGGCATTATGGTGGAAGTACCCAGTGTGCTGTTACAGATTGAAGAATTTTCTGAACTGGTGGATTTTTTCTCAGTCGGTTCCAATGACTTGACCCAGTATTTACTGGCGGTAGACCGTAACAATCCACGGGTTGCAAACGTATATTCCCACTTCCACCCTGCGGTCTTACGGGCGTTGTCACGCTTGGTGATCGAATGTCATAAATACGATAAACCGGTCAGTATTTGTGGAGAAATGGCCGGAGATCCCTTGGCGGCTGTGCTGCTGATGGCGATGGGCTTTAATACGCTATCAATGAGTTCCAGTAATATTCTGCGCGTGCGTAAAACCATTTGCCATGTACCGATGAGCGATGCACAAGAACAGCTGGAACGAGTATTGAAAATGAGCAATCCGCTGATCATTAAGAGCTGGATGGAGTATTACTTCAAGACCCATGGTCTGGGGGATATGGTGAAATCTGCAACCCGTATCGTGGGTGCTTAAAGGCTTAAATCAAAGCAAAACCGCAGAAATTAAAAGGGAGATAGTCATTTGAGTATCTCCCTTTTTTGTGCTTGTCATAGCCACGTTTTGCATTTTTCTTTCGGTCTACAAATACCTGGCTTTTGTTGACCTCATGCATGTGTTTTGCCACAAAGTTGTTAATCACAACCTCTGGCATTTGCTTTTTCTTTGCCATGTTTTTTCACCTGTTTGATGTTCGCCATCTTATCGATGGGATGGGTGATATTACGCCTTTTTGTACAGAATTCAAGCGGTTTTTCTGGTCAGATACATTTCGGGTAAAAGATCTATTCCACCCAAATAAAACCTATTTATTTCATTAACTTAAATTCAGATTTAAAATCTTTATATAAGCCGAACATTAGAATTTCTGCATATTCAAAAAATGCAGGGCCAAATAGCCCAGAAACAGCAGCCAGATTAAAATAATCACGCCTGCTGCCCAACGGTTTACAGGTCGCTCCGCTAATAGTGAGGCACGGTTTCTGCAATCTTCTATAATTTCTTTAGGCGTAAGCCGAATCACCAATAACAGTCCTAAGGGCACAATAATAATATCATCCAGATATCCCAGCACTGGAATAAAATCCGGAATCAAATCAATGGGTGATAAAGCATATGCCGCAACAATCAGCGCCAATATTTTGATCCAAACAGGCGTTCGCTCATCTTTAGCCACCAGCCAAACGACCACCACATCTTTTTTAATGCTTTTAGCCCATTGTTTAATTTTTTGATACATATAGGTACTGAAAATCAAAAATTTATCAATGACATATTAAATAAGTTTTCTTAAATGAATATAAATTTTGCAGTTTCAACCTTATGCTTGTGCAAGCCTTAGCAAAGTGGAATTGAGGGAAGCGAATAGAGATCTGGCTAATGCATAAATGAATGCCTAATTTAAAATGAAAATACCCTCTCCTTTTAGGAGAGGGTAAGGGAGAGGTATAAAAATAATTTAACTTGCCAAAGCCCTTTCCAACACCCGTTCTACATCCACCTGCTTCGCTTCAATCATGCCCACCACACGACCATGGAATTGGCTGAAACGCGTTTGAATAAAAGCAGCGGCCACGTAGTCCGGTGCATAACGTTTTAATAAAACCGCTTGCGCTAAAATGACTAAACGGCTGACCAGACTACGTCCCATAAACTGCACTTCTTCAGGGGATTGCTGGAATAACTTGAACAGACTCTGTAATTCATTTTTTAGCGTTTCATCTGGCATCGCAGTCGATGCCCAATCTTTAAACAGCACTTCAATAGACTCTGGTTCTCGCGCAATTGCACGTAGTACATCCAAGCACATCACATTGCCCGAGCCTTCCCAGATGGTATTGACGGGTGCTTCTTTAAAAATACGCGCCATGATGCCGTTATCGACATAGCCATTGCCGCCAAACACTTCCATCATCTCGCCCGTCAATTCAACCGCTCGTTTGCAAATCCAGAACTTGGAAGCAGGTGTCATGATTCTTTTCCACGCCAAAGACAAAGCATCATCAGATTCATAACAATGCGCCAGATGAAAACTTAAGTGCATTGCTGCTTCTGTTTCCAAGGCTAAATCGGCCAATACAGCACGCATCAACGGCTGTTCGGCTAAATGTTTGCCAAAAGCCTTACGCTGACGGGCATAGGCAATACATTGCACCAAAGCCTGACGCAGCATGGCGGTACTGCCCACAGAACAGGTCAAACGGGTGTAATTGGCCATTTCAATAATGGTCGGAATGCCGCGTCCCGCTTCACCAATCATGATGCCCCAAGCCTCTTTAAATTCAACTTCGGAACTGGAATTACTGCGGTTGCCGACTTTTTCTTTCAATCGCTGCACATGAATATTGTTCTTGGTGCCATCTTCCAGCCAGCGCGGTACAAAAAAACAGGCCAATCCATCCTGCTCGGTTTTGGCCACCACCAAATGAGCATCACACATCGGTGCCGAGAAAAACCATTTATGACCGGTCAGCAAATAGGCTTTGCCGCGACCTGAATCCGCTACTGGAACAGCCATGGTTTCATTGGCACGCACATCCGAACCGCCCTGCTTTTCGGTCATGCCCATACCCAGCCAGATCGATTTCTTTTGAGCAATCGGCAGGTCACGTTCATCGTATTCGGTAGATAATAATTTTTCGCCAATTTTGGCCCACAGCTCAGGTTCACGCTGGATTAAGGGAATGCTGCCCAAAGTCATTGAAGTTGGACACAGACTGCCGCATTCGACCTGTCCGCTTAAGTAAAAACGCGCTGCCCATTCCACCCATTTGGAGGAAGATGCCGCATGGTTAAATGGATGGGCATGGCTGTCAAACTTACGATTTAAAGCCATCCACTTGTGCCATGCAGGATGAAACTCAATGTAATCTTTACGGCGGCCACGGGCATCGAAGGCATGCAGAATGGGCGTGTGCTTATTGGCTAAATCGGCATATTGATAATATTCAGATGAACCGACAACTTTACCCATATGACACAAGGTTGCTTGGTCATGGCTGCCATAACGCTTCAATATTTCATGTAAAACCGTATCTGATGAAAATAAATTGTAATCTTGCAGTTCATCAAACTGGTTGCTGATTTGATGGGTCATCCATGTCTGATTCAATAACTGGTTCGATGTATTCATCGTCTATATTTCCTGCTTGTTGTTCTTGGCTTTTCATTCCAGTATAGAGAAAAATTCGCCACAGCATGTTCGGCTTTGTTTGATCAAGAGTTCTATGAAAAATCCACAGATACAGGTACGGCGTAAGCCACGCCAGTCAAGAGCCAAGCTGACTCAGGAAGCCTTGCAGGACAGTTTTGTTCGGCTTTTGCATGAGCGTGCTGCACATGACATTACCATTCGGGAGATTACCGATTTGGCCGGTGTGGGCCTAGGTACGTTCTATGAATATTTTTCTAAAAAGGAAGATTTGATTGCGCTGACCATTCACCGGCATGTAAAAACCAATGCCGAGGACTTAAAAACTTATGCACAAAGCCTAATCAAGTTATCCACAGAACTAAGTTTTGAAGATTATTTAAAGCAAGTGATCCATTATCAGCTTGAGCAGATTCAGGCACAGCAGTTTTTATGGGCGCAGACCTTTTTACTGGAACGGCAGATTTCAAATATTGAGAGTTATCGTAAAAGCTATGAAATGATGGTGCAGATGTGGCAAAGCATTCTTGCACCTTTTATTCAGGATACTGAACAGCTCAAGCGGATGAGTTTAAATGTACAACGGGTCTGTTATGGCTTTGTGTCGCAGACGTTGTTGATTGAGCCTGAATTTGAGGAGTGGGATGAGCTGGAGAGGGATATTATTCAGACTTTGGTCAACTTAATTTTTAATAAAAATGTTCTTTTTTGCAGTTAAAAATCCATTTTTAATTAGCAAAACACATCAAAATCGCTCATAAAAAAACCGACTTGTTTCCAAGCCGGGATTCTGCTGATTTTTTAACTTTTTATTTTATATTAACCTGTTGATATTACAATATTATTTCAATTTCATTTCATATAACGACCATTATGTTAAATAAGGCGTAAATTCTCTATATATCATGCTTAGAGCTAAGATAAACATCATAAGAGATAGTCCCTTAAGCAAAGTTCTTTGTATTTTCAAATTACGTAAAAACTTTTTTAGGCCTAAAGAAAAAAATACATAAAAACCGCCAATAACAGTCAAAGTTAGAACTGTGATTATCATTAAGGCAAAAGTTTGATCTTTCAGGCTAGATGCTCCAAAAATAGCTGGAAAAATTGCTAGGTAAAACGAAATGGTTTTAGGATTACTGAGCGTTATCAATAGCCCATCTCTATAAGAGAATATGGTTTCACT
Source organism: Acinetobacter sp. NS-4 (assembly GCF_037402435.1). Classification (NCBI taxonomy): domain Bacteria; kingdom Pseudomonadati; phylum Pseudomonadota; class Gammaproteobacteria; order Moraxellales; family Moraxellaceae; genus Acinetobacter; species Acinetobacter sp. NS-4. The sequence goes on from NZ_JBBEUE010000016.1 coordinate 79,207, forward strand.
TACAGTATTTTGAGCTTGAGTTTCTAAGAGATCACCGTTAAAAGACCAAAAACTATAAGCTAAACACAATAAATACATACTCGATAAGAGAACTAAATAAAAAGAAAAATTTGGAATAAATTGAGTCAAAGACGTCAGTAAAAAAATAGAGGTTAATAGAAAGATCAGATCACCTGTGATTAGACCAATTAGCATAATGACGCCATTTTTATAGCCTTGTGTCAGTGTTTTAAACATTAGACCTGTCATACCTGGCCCAGGAAGAATTGCGGCTAAAGATAAAGTGAAAATATATGTGGTGAATTGTGCTAGATAGTCCATCTGAAAGTAGATCAACAAAAGAATTGGGACTATTTTTTAGTAAAAACAAAGAAGAAATTGATCTATATTTTTTATAAAATTGATAAATAAGGGTATAAAATTCCTATTTTATTTAATAATTTTAGTATTTATGCCTACTCATAAAAAAATTGATAAAACTGATGTAAAAATTTTAGAGTTGTTACAGCAGGACTCACGCATTACAACAGCTGAGTTATCAGAACAATTGAGCTTATCAACTTCTCCATGTTGGCGTAGAGTCAAGCAACTTGAAGATACTAAGATTATTAAAGGATATGGAGTATTACTTGATCGTAAAAAAATAGATTTAGGTGTAATGGTTTTTATACGTGTATCTATTGATAGCCATAGTGAAAAAGAAGCTAAAAAATTTGAGGAAGAAGTAACTGCTTTAGATTATGTCGTTGCATGTTATAGCATTGGAGGTGATGCAGATTTCTTACTTCAAGTTGTATCCCCAGACCTTGATACTTATGCGGAGTTTTCTATGTCAACAATTAGAAGATTACCAGGGATAAAAGAAATGCAGAGTATGTTTGTTCTAAAAGAAATAAAACCATTCATAGGTTTTCCAGTTAAACCTTCGCAATAGTATTTTTTAAAATTTAAAGCCTAGATCAAGTCTAGGCTTTTTTGTGTTATTCCTAAGTAGAAATGTCCTACCTAATAACTAAATAGAAATGTCCTATATCCGACATAGATACCAACATATCAAACCGTACGCTTCGATAATCGCAAAAGTGCGTATTCTAAAAGCGGACATTTCTAC
>NZ_JBBEUE010000017.1:0-76726 GCF_037402435.1 Acinetobacter sp. NS-4
TGCACATCGGAAAGATAAAACTAGAAAAATATCACCAAAGTAATAAAAAAGCCCCTAATTAATAGGGGCTTTTTTAGTGTGAATCAACTTCTTTATTATTTAGTTTAAGTGTCTTCTAGCATGCTTTAGTGCCGTTCTTAAACCCTCTTCTAAAGTTGGATGATAGAAAGGCTTATCTAAAATTTCATCTACGGTTAAATCTTCTGAAATCATCCATGCCAGCATATGAGCCATATGTTCCGCAGCTTCTACAAATAATTCTGCACCCAAAAGCTTGCGTGAAGATTGATCGATATACACTTCAATAGCACCACTATTTTTAGCTAGCACTAAAGCACGACCCTGTTTTTCATAGGAAACCATGCCGGTGACAAATTCAATTTTTGCATCGCTAAGTTGTTTAAAACTTTGTCCTGCGATTGCCATTTCTGGTGCACTAAATACGATAGCTAAAGGTGTGAGTGTTTTTAAGCTTTTGATTGTAGGATAGTTTAAACAGTTGTGTACAGCCTGACGTCCTTCATGTGCTGCCTCATGTTGAATAGGGGTGTTGGTATGTGCATCACCTGTAATGAAAATAGGATAATCTCCCAGCTGTTTGGTTTTACTGTTAACTGGAAGTTTTTTAAGATCGGTATATGTATGATCAATATTATTTAATAGCAATGTATCTAAATAACTTTTACGACCTGTTGCAACCAAGAGATATTCCACATTAAGTTGTTGAGGTTGATTATTTTCCTCAAATTTAATAATAACTTCCTGAGTACCACGCTGTACTGTAGTCGGTAATGTTTCGAATTTAATATTCAAATTTTTACTGATTTCATCTTGGGCTAATTTTTGCAGAGCTGGGCTGCTTAATGCTCCAACTTTACGACTACGAGCAAAAACGGTTGTTTTGACACCTAATCTTTGCATGGCTTGTGCTAATTCAATAGCGATCACTCCACTACCGATGACTGCCAAAGACTGGGGTAATTTTTCTAATTCAAAAATTTGATCGGATGTGATGAGTCGATCACAGAGTTGTTCTTTCCACTGGGAATCGAAGGTTGGGGTAGAGCCTACAGCTACGATAAAACTTTTAGACTGATATTCCTGACCGTTTACTATTATCGTATTTTGATTAACGAATTGAGCTTGTCCCGATATTTTATGTTCAGTTGCCCAGCTATTTACATTTTTGAGTGTCGCATTTATAAAATGGTCTCTAAGCATTCGAACATGATGCATTACTTGAGATGTATTAATTTCAGCTTTAACATTCAGCCCGACCAAGTTGGCATTTTGGATATCATGCATACGATTTGCAGCGGAGATAAGAACTTTACTTGGCATACAGCCGACACGGGCACAGGTGGTATCCCACGGGCCATCATTAACAATAAGAATATTTTGAGTGTATTTAATGGCTTCTTGATAAGCAGCGATTCCGGCAGTGCCAGCACCGATAATAATTAGGTCATACATTGTGAAATGGCTCACTTTTTTATCATATTTTTAGGTTAACACGGTAAAACATTTATCATGCTTTTGTTTACATAAAGTACTAACTATGATTACATATCACGCAATATTAATTAAGAACAAGCTCTAAAATTTTTGAGGGTTCCGGGGATATTCATGAGTAAAAATATTAGTTTAAAATTATCTACAGTTGCTTTGGCTGTTTTACTTGCAAGTTGTGGTGGTGGTGGTAGTGAGGGGTATTTTAATAAGCAAGGTTCTAGTTCAGGTAATGCTTCGAATCCTAGCACAGGCGAAGAAGTAAAATCTGTTAATATTAGTACTATTCAATTAATTGATTCAAATGGAAATATTACTCAAGTCATTACCTCGGAAGGTGTAACAGCGAAAGTAAAAGTTACTGATCAATCAGGTCATGGCATCAGTGGCGCATTAGTAACTTTTACAGCTACAGGTGGTGTCATTTTTGGCACTTCTAATAGTGCTGTGTTAACCAATTCTGATGGTGAAGCTACCATTTCTGTTATCCCGGAAAATAATAATACAAACGGTGCTTATAAAATTTCAGCTAATGCAGATTATGATGGTAAGACTGTTGCGGCAAAAGAAATACCATTTTCATTGCAATCACTTAATATTACATTAGACAATTTAAGTGCTGCAAATACAATGCTTGAATCTGGTGGTTCTACTAATATTACGTTAAAAACAAAGAACCAAAGTGGAGTTAATCAAAATAATGTTACTGTAAATTTCTCTGCAAGTTGCGGTACATTTGAACCTGCTACCGTTATATCGTCTAACCAAGGTGATGTTACTACAGCCTATAGAGCTATAGATGCAGCTGGTAAATTATGTGAAGGTAAGCAAACGATTACTGCTATGGGTTCCAATATCCTAGCGAAAACAATTGAGGTGGATATAGCTGCAATTGAAGCAAACTCTTTGGTTTATACTTCTGATGCAATAAATTTGGGAATTAAAAGCAGTGGTTCCGCATCATCGGGTCAAATTGAATTTACACTTTATGCAAATGGTATTCCAGCTGCAAATAAAGATGTGAGTATTGAACTTTTACGTGCACCTATAGATTTAAGTTTTGTTGTATTAGGTAATCGTGCTGTAAAAACGATTAAAAGTGATCCTGCTGGTAAAGTACTTGTAACATTATATCCTGGAAATATACCAGGTCCAGTTGAGATCAAAGCGACTTTGGTATCTAACCCTAATGTATCCGCTTTATCTAAGAATGTAGCCATTTCTACAGGACGTGTAACTCAGGATGGTTTAAGTTTATCGGTATCTAAGAACTCACTACAAAATGTTATTGATGGTGATAGTGCTATTGTTACAGCAAGAATGGCAGATCGTAATGGTAATAAAGTTCCAGATGGAACGGTCATTAGCTTTGTTGCGGAAGGCGGAAGTATTACGCCTAATTGTTCATCTAAAGATGGCCAGTGTTCAGTGACTTTGATTACTCAAAATCCTCGTCCTTTAGATAACCGTGTGACTGTATTGGCTTATGTAGAGGGTGATAAATCCTTCCGTGATCAAGATGGTGATAATATTTATACTGTTGGTATAGATACATTACTTAGCAATATTGGTGATTTTTTCCGTGATGATAATGAAGATAACCTTTATAGTGCTAACTTAGGTGAATATTTGTATAAGCGTGGTGCAAGTGGGGCAACATGCGCGCCTTCCAAAATTATACAGCCGAATATTGTAGGGACATGTGATAACAACTTAGATGGCGTAATTCGTCAGCAGCTTTTATTTGCATTTGCTGAAAATACACCAACTTTTACCAATGTGAATGCGAGTGGAAGTTTATTGTCTTTTAATATGTATGGAAATAGTGCTCAAAGTGTACCTATGCCAACAGGTACAACAATAAGTGTTACACCTGAAGATAATACAAAAAATAATAATTTAGCTTGTACTGCAGAGCTGGCAAGTGGAAGTTCACCGGTTGCAAGCGTATTCGACCTTAAAGCGCCAACAACTTTTAAAAACAGTACCCAAACTTATTATGGTTATCGTCTAAAAGAATGTGCGGTAGGAGATACGTTGAAAGTTTCTGTTTCTTCGCCAGATAGTAAAGTATCAACGATTTATGTAGATTATCAATAGAAATTATATTTGTACAAAAAACAGCGCTTTGGCGCTGTTTTTTATTTAAAGTATATTAAATAGAAGTGCCTGCACTCACCCCAACCGTAGGCCGAACATTCATTGAGCTACATCCCACAATGACACATGAAATAAGAAATAGAACAATTATTTTATTCATAGAACAATCCTAATTTTGCTTCATTAAATAATAGGTAAGAGCAAGTGCCACTTCGATCTATCATTAATATAGGTTTTGTAAGCCCATAATCATATTCGACAAATTCCACCCTCGTCTGTTTTAAAAATTTTACTATCGGTAACGGGGGAGTAAATAACGCTGATAAGCAATTGTTCAACAATAGGTCTTAATTGATGGAATGAAGCCAAATAGCCTTATCACTCATCAGGCGGATGTGAAGTGATAGACTTAAAATCTTAAAAAATTCAAATTGATCTGTTGTCATTTGACCTCCTAATACCGCCAGAAAAGCTTAACCTACAGATTGAATCAATAGGTTATATAAACAACTCGGCATTAAAGGTCAAAATGAAACTAAAAAAGCACGGTCAACAACGTGCTTAGTCATCCAATAAATCCATTTGTTTTGCGATTTGATATAAATTATTTGAGCGATTTCCGGTACGGCAGAACATCAATACAGGTTTTGGAAGTTCATTAAAGTGATTTGCAAATGTACGTACATCGACTTCAGTAATTTGACCCGCAACGACAGGTTGGAAAACGTAATCTAAACCTGCATTGCGCGCAGCTTCTTCAATTTGGGCACTTGTAGGTTGCTCTGAACCACCTTCCATATCCGGACGGTTGTTTATAATCGATCTAAAACCTTTCTCAGCAACTTGTGCTACCTGTTCCGGGGTGATTTGACCTGCAAAGCCGACATTTTCACTCATTTCGTCACTCCATAATTCGTTAAATAGATTTATGCTTTATGATAGCATTAAGCTGAAACTGGAGCTTAATCTGTTGAAATTTTTATAAGCGATTACAACCATAAAATAACGCAATGGAGCGCGTATGCATTCCTATACAGTTGAACCACTTTATGTAAATAGTGGGAAAGAGGTTATTGCTGCAGATTTTTACCGTCCCAAAACTGAACATAAGCCTGCTGTCATTATTATGGCGCATGGTTTGGCGGCCTTGCGTCAATTTAAACTGGTTCAGTATGCCAAGCGTTTTGCTCAAGCGGGTTATGCAGTGGTATTGTTTGATTATCGTTATTGGGGTGGGAGCACAGGTCGCCCACGTGAATTGGTATCGATTCAATCTCAATTAGAAGATTGGCGCACCATGATTGCGCATGTATTAGAGCGAAAATCAATTGACCCGCGACGCATTGTGCTTTGGGGAACCTCCTTAAGCGGAGGCTATGCTTTAAATCTGGCAGCAGAATTGAAAAATGTCCAGGCCGTTATGGTACAGGTGCCGTTTGTTGATGGTACAGAAAGCGCCAAGCTTTATCCTTTACAACAACTCCCGAAAGCATTAAAAATATCAAGTCAGGACTATATGGGCGCGAAAGTAGGAATGTCCCCCAAAACATTACCTGTTGTGGACAGAAAAGGCTTATGCTTTATGCCTACAGCAGATAGTTATGAGGGATATTTATCTATAGTTAACCCGGATTATTTCTGGAGTGGTGAGATTCCAGCACGCGTTTTTTTCAATCTGATCCGTTATCGTCCTATTCAGGATGTTCGTAAAATTAGTGTGCCTGTTTTATTTATTGCTTCCAAACTAGATAGCCTGATTCCGATTGAATCCAGTCGTGAAACGGCAACCAATATTGCACCTTATGTACAATACCATGAATGGGATATGCAGCATTTTGATATCTATCATGGTCAATGGTTTGAAAAAGCCATATCAACCCAATTAGAATTTTTACATCAACATATTGGAGTGAGCTAAATGATTATTGTATGTCCTGCGTGTGGTGCTAGAAATCGAGTACCTGAAGATAAACTAGAAGCCAATCCAAACTGTGGTCAGTGTCACCAAGTGCTTCTTCCTCTGGCTCCCATTGAATTGAATGAGCACAATTTTAGTAACTTTGTCACCCACAGTGAATTACCTGTACTCATTGATTTATGGGCAGAATGGTGCGGTCCCTGCAAGATGATGGCTCCCCATTTTGAACAGGTCGCAAAACAGAATCCCAAAGTGATTTTTGCAAAAATCAATACCGAGGAATCACCTCAGCTCAGTGGTGCTTTTGGCGTGCGCAGTATTCCCACTTTAGTTTTGATGAATAAAACCAATGAAATTGGTAGAATAAGTGGTGCGCTACGATCTACAGAGCTACAACAGTGGCTAGATCAACATTTAAATGCCAATACTGGGAGTTAACGTGTCAGATATTCATGTAAAACCGGAAGGAACGCTTTCCCTTCAAACAATTGCGATGCCAGCAGATACCAACTGGAGTGGTGATGTCTTTGGTGGATGGATTGTTTCACAAATGGATTTGGCAGGTGCAATTCACGCAGAACGTTTTAGTAAAGGACGCTGTGCAACCATTTCGATTAATCAGATGACTTTTCTGGTTCCAGTCAAAGTCGGTGATGTGATTAGTTGTTATACCAAGATTTTAAAAGTGGGTAATACTTCTATTCAAATGCAGATTGAAGTGTGGGATAGCCATGATGATTCACGTGAACCTATTCGCGTAACCGAAGGCGTATTTACCTTTGTTGCAGTAGATGTAAAAGGTGCAAAGCGTCAAATTCCGGATGAGGTCAAACAAAAATATCAGGCATCACAACCCGTAAAATAATTCGAAATAAAAAGCCCAATCATGATTGGGCTTTTTATCATATTAATGGTCTGGTATTTAGAAATACATTGATATGGTTGTAAATTTTTAAGATTAAATTAGTTCTTTAAATGTGACTTGGATACCCAAGCCCAAAGCATTTCACACTGAATCGGTTGTTCACCTGATTCATCTGTCACATGGACTGTTACCAGCGTTTCGCCTTTTTCAGTGCTTTGCATCAGTTTTTGCTGCTCATCCGTTAATGTGGCAGTTGCAACCATCGCACCTTTGGTTGGACGTTTAAAATCAACTTTTAAACTTTTGATCAGCACAATACAGGAGTCAGGAACATTCATTCCAGTGACAAAACCGGTAGCGGTTTCAGCAATCAGTGCCATGGCACAGGCATGCACCTGACCAATATGATTTTGCATGGCACGATGGTTTTCAATCTTGACCACCACTTTGGAATGACTGACTTCCAGATAGCGAATCTGCGCACTACCGACCATCGGCACGACCCGACCAAATACTTTGCTCCACAGTCTACTGCGGATGCCCTGAGGTAATTTAGAGGTTACTTTTACCAGTTTAGATAAGCGGTTGGTCGGTGTCATGAAGTTTCTCGGCTGTTATTGCATTACAGCATTAGTCTTTAAAGTTGTTAAACTGCAAAGGCACACCAAATTGCTGTTCTTTTAAAAATGCCATCACTTGTTGCAAAGTATCGCGCTTTTTATCAGTTACACGAATTTTGTCGCCTTGAATTGAAGACTGCACTTTAATGCCGCTTTCTTTAATGGCTTTATTAATTTTTTTTGCAGTATCAGAGTCAAGGCCATCTTTAAGCTTGACTACCTGAATCACATTTTTGCCAGAAGCGGTCATTTTCTGTGGATCAAGCGCCTGAATATCGACTTTACGTTTAAAGAAATGATTTTCCAGCATGCTATAGACTTGTTCACATTGGAAATCGCTTTCAGTACTGATTTTGATTTCTTTGTTTTTTTCATTGAGTTCAATAGAAACGTCTTGTCCGCGGAAGTCAAAACGGGTTGCAATTTCTTTTTGCGTGTTTTGAACAGCATGATTTACTTCAAAAATTTCTAATTCAGATACAATATCGAAAGAAGGCATGGTTTAGACCTTTACAAAGGGAAAGAATATCTGAGATGCTAGGGATGTTTTCTTCATTTGCCAAGTGTTGTTTACATCAAAGGAGTGCACAATGATCCGTAAACAAGAAATTACAACATTTGAGTTCCCAGAAAATGCAGTTATCTGGGATGTTCGTGATACAAAAGCCTTTGCTGAAGGTCATGTTAAAGGTGCTGTAAATCAGCCCATTGATGGCTTGAGTGCAAACAGCTTAACTCAGGTGGAGTCGGATCAGCCTATTTACATTTTATGCGGTGGTGGTAGTAAAGCTCCACGTGCAGCTGAGAAGTTAGAGGGTCTGGATAGCTCACGTGAATATGTCATTCTGATGGGCGGTACTCGCGCTGCTCGTGATGCAGGCATGCCACTAGAACAAGATGCATAATCATCTTGTGAAAAAAGCGCCGAAAGGCGCTTTTTTATTGGCAAATAGAAAGTTTCCTCTTCTTAATCTTCTCCTAGAGAGGGAATTTCTCTTGTTAAAGACCAAGGAAGAATTAAAGATTAGGCTTAAAATAAGGCTTCTTCACTTTCACTTTCTTTTCAAAACGTCTGGCACTGAGTTTTTTCAGTAAAGTCGATGAAATTGGGCAAGCTTCGCCCAACACCTGAGCGGCCAAAACTTCACTGCACAGTGGCGCAAATAAAAATCCTTTCGAACCCAGACCCGTCAATGTATAGATCTGCTGATCATCTTTTACCTGACCTACGACAGGAAAGTAATCCTGAGTTTGTGCACGTACTGAAGCACGGCCTTGCCAGCTGTCCACGGGTGCTAAAGTTTTGCTATATTCAGGAAAGACACTGTGGATAAGTTCTTGGTTATGCACATGATCTTCTAGTAGCACTTCATCATCATCGCGATTCGGAAAAAATGACGCCCCTAAAATAAGATGATTTGCATCTAGCTGCATGCAATAGCCGCCATAACTATAGGCCTGTTTATAGTCTAAGGGCTGTGCAGAATTGTTGACCCAACTGACCTGACCTCGAATGGGTTTTAGTACAGGGAAATGCTCAAAGAAATTTTGGCTTTGTCGTGCAGCACAAACCATCACATGATCAAATTCACCCAATAGTTGCTGTGTAGCATCGAATAGATTCACCAAATTCGCCTGTTTGATTTCGGTGACTTCTACCTGCTGATATTGGATTAAAGGATGTTTGAGAATTTGCTCAGCTAATTGATGCGGCGAAACAGCACCGGCCTGTAATAAATTGAGACTGGGCGATTCAGTGCTTAGAATACTGTCTGTGGCGGATTCCGCTTGAAGAATGCCTTTAGGATACTGCTGTGCAAGACCGAGCAATTCATCGGCATTTTTCAGCGCCAATTGGCTCACCTGAATCGGGCGGAAAGCTTTAAAGATTGCATAATGATTTAATGCATGCTGCCAGGCTAAAGTCATTAAATGATCTGAACTTTGTTCAATCGGGCACAGTTTCGGATTGAGCAAGGCCAAAGGATTGCCAGACCCACCGGAAAGAGGTGCTATCTGGTCATAGATTGTCACTTGATGGCCACGCTGAGCAAATGCCCAGGCACAGCTTAAACCTGCGATTCCTGCGCCAATAATCGCAATCTGGCGCTGTTTAAAAATCGCAGCGCTTAGTTCAGTTTGTTTTTCAGTGGAATTTAAATCATTGCAAGATTCAACCTGATCTTCAGGCGCATTCCAGATGGCTTTAAGCATTTCACGCTTATGCTTAAAACCGCGCGGACGTGCAATAGAAATACCGTGATTTTTCAGGCCGCGTTTCAGTACGCCGGCAACGCTGAATGAAGCGAATGTCGTCCCTATATCCGATAAACGCACAATATTGTTGAGAACGTTTTCTTCCCACATATCCGGGTTACAAGATGGGGCAAAGCCATCTAAAAACCATGCGTTGACTGCTGCCGTTTTTTCCACGACGGGAAAGACATCATGTGCATCTCCTAGCCATAAATCCAGGCTAAAACGCTCATCAGGGAAAGACAATCGGTGACAACCCGCAATCGGCAAAGGATATTGGGCAATCAACTGTTCAGCTAAGGGTTTGAGTTCCGGCCATGCATTGAGGGCACGTATCAGGTCATCTTTGCTTAGGGGGAATTTTTCCACAGAAATGGCATGTAGATGGCTATGATTGTCTGGGCGAACCTGTTGCCAAAGCTGCCACAGGGCCAGAATATTTAAGCCTGTACCAAAACCGGTTTCACCGACACAGAAATATTCGAAGTCACTCAGCTTTGCCAGACGGGTAGATAAATCGTTGCCATTTAGAAACACATGCCGTGTTTCAAGCAAGCCATTATCCTTAGAGAAATAAACGTCTCCGAACTGTTTGGAAACGGGAACATCAATTCCTTCCACCTGTTGCCAATCCAGATCGGCAGTTTGAATGCGGCTAGACAAAACCTAAATTACCTTTAAAAGAATCAGTAAGAACGCAATAAACTCAATACAGCAGTCAGTACCACAATTACCACTGACGACGACGTTTGGTGTACACATAACTTGCAATCAGGAAGCCCAGCAATACACCAACCGCAATCGTTGCTGCACCGTATAAAAACATTTGTGCGCTACGCTCGCTTTGCAATACTTGCACCTGAACACCCAAACTGTCATTTTTCAATTGCAGTTCCTGGTTCTGCGACAAGGCATCTAAATTGGCTTTTTCCAGTTGCTGTAAACGTGTGGCTTGATCTTTAACTAGTGCTTTTACTTTGGCATCTTGCACTGCTTTATTTTTTGCAAGTTGCTCTGCGGTTAGAGGTTTGGCTTCCTGGGGTAAACCATTGACATCCAGATTGGCAGCAGGAACAGTACCCGGTTTATTTGCAGCTAAAGTTTGTGGCTTTTGGGTCTGTGCAGATGGTGTTGCAGTCGTTGCTTGAGCAGCAGGGGCTACAGCAGGTGTCGGAGCAGGAGCAGGTTCTACTGCCCAAGCTGTTGAACAGATTAAAGAGAAACCCAATAAGCTTGAAACTACAACACGCATGATTTTATCCTTGAGGGAAAGCTTTATTAAAAGGTTTCACATCAATATGACCATATACGCCTTCTTTTAAGAAAGGCTCATCTTGTAGCCATGCATCTAGAGCGTCACGGTTTTCAAAGTCAACAATAATCGTGCTGCCATAAAAACCTGCTTGTGGATTGCCTGGATCTTTAGGCATCGCACCTGCCACAATTAAACGACCCTCATCATTTAATTTTTGCAGACGTTCCAAATGTTGTGGACGTGTAGCTAGACGTTTTTCGACTGTACCTTCGTTATCAGTACAAGTTACCACGAATAAAGGCATATTCTTTCTCGATCAGTTGACCTGAATTAGGCTTCAGGCGACTTAAAATGTTTGCGCAAGACAATAAACTGAATAATGATAAAGGAAAACATCACAATCATGTCACCAAATGCGGTAAATTCGCCCCAATATTTTCCATGGGCAAATATAAATGCGAAGAAAACATGCAAGAACGACATGAACGCAAACATTCCAGCCCATGCGAAGTTTAAATTTTTCCAGCCTTTAGCCGTTAAATTGAAAATAGGGCCAAATAAACGCTGAATCAACGGATTTTTATCTTTGGTAAAATAAGGCGAAAGCAGGAAAGCACCGGCAAAGACCAGATTCAACAGTGCGGCTTTTAAACGGATATAAAAATCATCGCTCAGCATTAAGGTGATACCACCAAAAATGACAGTCATAAACAGCACAATCCATTGCTGTTTTTCTAAACGGAATTTCTGGCTGATAAATAGAATGCCATACACCACCAGCATTGAGAGGATCAGACCCGCGGTAGCCACCAAAATGTTGTTATTATCAATACCTCCCGCCGAACCGATCAAATGTAATAGCGGATGCTCGGTATCCTTTGGATCAACAGTTTTATATAAATAAAAGAAAATAATGAGTGGCACAAAGTCTAAAAGTGCTTTCATGTTAGAGTATCTAAATCTGATCAAATAAATGACATAGTATAAGTTATGCAAGGCGTAGATTTACATACACATAGTAATATTTCTGATGGAACTTTGTCTCCAGAACAACTTGTGCATGCAGCCATAGAAAAAGGCATTCATACCCTTGCGCTGACGGACCACGATAGCATGGATGGCTTAAAATTAGCTGAAAAAGTTGCATTAGATTTACCGCTAAAGATTATTTCTGGCGTGGAAATTTCCAGCCAATGGTCACGTCCGGCAACCAAGAAAAACTATGCTGTACATGTTGTTGCGCTGAATATGCAAAATCCGCAACCTTTGCTGGCCTTATTGGAACAACAAAAACAGATTCGGGCGATTCGCGCCAGACAGATCTGCGATTTGCTGATTCCGTTGATTGGTGAAGATATTTACGCCGATGTGATTGCCAAAGTGGAGGGTGTTGCAGACAGGATTACCCGAACGCATATTGCCAAAACTTTGGTAGAAAAAGGTTATGTGAGCCGTCCACAACAGGCCTTCGATAAATATATTAAAGAAGGCAAAAAAGCCTATGTAAAATTTGATGGCTTGGGTTTAGAGGAAACCATTCAGGTGATTCATCAAAGTGCTGGATTTGCTGTCTTGGCTCATCCTACCCGTTATGACCTGTCTGCCACCAATATCCGCTACCTGATCGAAATTTTTGCCAAGTTTGGTGGGGATGCCATAGAGCTTCCACCCGCGATTGAGCCGGCTTCAACCCGTCAAATGGTGGATCGGATGATTGAACAGTTTGGTCTAAAGGTATCTGTGGGCAGCGATTTTCATGGGGACAATATGCCGTGGATCAAGCTGGGTAATATTCCGCGCGTTAAAGAAGGGCAAGTGGGTATTTGGGAGAGTTTTGTTTGACCTCTCCCTTGCGAAGTGGCACTTCTCATCTCCTAGAAGGAGAGGAGATATCCATTATTAAAATTTAGAAAGGATAAAAGCTCCTTCTCCCTCTGGGATGATGAATATATTCCGCAAGGGGATGAGGGTCTAAAGCAGATTATTATCTTGTGCCTGAATAGGTGGCGGGGTCGGCTTACCTAAGGTGCTCAATAATTCAATCTCGATGGTGCGTACCAATGAATCTAGCGGCAGGTCATTGCTTTGGGTACCAAACGGTTCTTCGATTTCTGAACTTAAAGCATCCAGACCCAGAAAAGTATAAGCCAAAATACCGACCATTAAAGGCGTCGCCAAACCCAAGGTTGAACCCAGGCTAAACGGTAGCATAAAACAGAAAAAATACACGGTACGATTCAGCAGCACCGAATAGGCAAAAGGCAGAGGAGTGGTGGCAATACGGTCACAACCGGTTTGAACCAGACTCAATTCAGCCACATGCTGGTTCATCTGGGTATAAATAATATCGGAAATTTCACCTTCTTTCAGCGCCTGCATCAATTCCCATTGAATCAAGCTCAAGGTGTATTGCGGTGCATTGGCCTGCTGGTAAAGCTGGGTTAAAGCCTGTGGGCTCATGCCGCTGGTTTCCACCAAAGCTAGGGGATTGGCCGTTTGATGACGTAAACGATCACGCAATACATTGGCAAACACAATGACATGCTGGATGATCCGTTCACGGCGTCCTTGACTGAACATGCGGCAGTCACGGTCAAAATGCCGGGCATTGGCAATCAGCATGCCCCAAAGTTTACGTGCTTCCCACCAGCGATCATAACAGGCGGTATTTTTAAAACCGAGAAAAATGGACAGCACTACCCCAATTAAGGTGAAGCCCACCAAGGGAAGTTCCGGAAAATGAAAATAACCAATATAAGACAGTCCGCCAATCACTGCGGAGATCAGCATAACCACACCTAAAGGCGGCAAAACCTTGGGCAGAATCGTTCCACGCCAGGAAAAGAGCAGCTTGAATATGCTAGGTTGATCACGAACAATCATGTTATTAGTATCAGCAAAATTTTTGTTGATCTTCAATGTTAGTCGGGCTGTTGTCAATATTTGTTACAATTATTTGTGCAGCTTAAATCAGTCCCAGTTCAGCCAATGAGCAGGATCCTTCCGGCGATACAATACAATGATCAATCAGTTTGATTTCCAATAATTGACAGGCCGTTAAAATACGCTGGGTAAGTTCAATATCGGTATTGGATGGCTGTGGCATACCCAAAGGATGATTATGCGCAATCACGATGCTACTGGCATGTTGATTGATGGCATGACGAAGTAATTGATTTGTAGAAATTTCACACGAATTAAGTGAGCCATAGAACATTTTTTTAAAGCTTATTTTTCTTAAATGCGGATCGAGGCAAAGTACGGCAAAAACTTCCTGCTTTTCACCCAGTAATTCAAATTTCAAAAAATCCAGCAAGGTTTTTGAATTATTCAGTTCAATTTTCTCCTGCTGCAAATGTGCTGAAATATAGCGCCGCCCCAACTCCTTAACCGCAATCAGTTGGGCATATTTGCTGGCACCGATACCATGGAACTGGCTCAAATCCTGAAGATCGGCATCAAAAATAGGATTAAGCCCGCCAAAATGCTGCAATAACATTCGTGAAAGTTCTACGGCAGAATGTTGCTTAGAGCCGGAGCGTAAAAAGATGGCCAGCAGTTCTGCATCTGACAGGCTAGCTGCGCCTTGTTGAATCAGCCTTTCGCGTGGACGTTCCTGTTCAGGCCAGTGTTTGATCGATAAATTCATTGTTTTTAGACTTTTTTATTATTAGTGAGGGGTATTACCCCGAGTCGCTGACTTGGGTATGACTTTATTTAATGCTATTGTGAGCGCCACTGCAACAGAAAGGTAGCCTGTTCGTGAGCTTCGATTTGAGTGTGATTCCAAATAAAAACATTGTTTTAGCGGTAACTGGTGGTATTGCGGCATATAAAAGTGCCATTTTGGTCCGTCGTTTAAAAGATGCAGGCTTTAATGTCCGTGTAGTGATGACTCATGGAGCACAGGCTTTTATTACTCCGCTGACCTTTCAGGCCCTGTCGGGAAATCCGGTGCATACTGAATTGCTTAATCCGGAAGCTGAAGCAGGCATGGGGCATATTGAATTGGCGCGTTGGGCCGATTTATTGCTGGTTGCGCCAGCAAGTTGTGACACTCTGGCGAAATTTGCTAACGGTTTGGCCGATGATCTGTTAAGTACCCTATATCTGGCGACCAAGTCACCGGTTTGGGTAGCACCTGCGATGAATCAGCAAATGTGGGCAGCCAAAGCGACGCAGCGCAATTTGAATACCTTGGTGGAAGATGGCGTGCATGTGATTATGCCGGATGCTGGTTCACAGGCCTGTGGCGATATTGGTTTAGGGCGTATGCCTGCGCCGGAAGATTTAGCACGACAAGTGACTGAATATTTCCACAAGGCACAGCGTGCGATTGCCGAAAAATTTGGCATGCTGGCGGGTAAACATGTGGTGATTACCGCAGGTCCCACCCGTGAAGCGATTGATCCGGTCCGTTATATTTCAAACCACAGTACTGGTAAAATGGGTTTTGCCTTAGCCGCTGCCTGCTATGCAGCCGGTGCCAAAGTAACCCTGATTGCAGGCCCGGTCAGCTTAGACACGCCGAATGGTGTGCGCCGTATCAATGTGTCATCTGCGGTAAAAATGTTGGAAACCAGTATGCAGATGCTGGATGAAGGTTGCGATATCTTTATTGCAACGGCTGCAGTGGCAGATTATCGCGTAGCAGAAGTGGCTGAGCATAAAATCAAGAAAGCCGGTGATGAGCTGAATGTGGCTTTAATTAAAAACCCGGATATTGTGGCGACCATTGCCCAGCAACAAAAACGTCCCTTTATGGTTGGATTTGCTGCAGAAACCCAGAATGTTGAAGAATATGCAGCAGGAAAACTGGTGGCTAAAAAACTGGATATGATTGCCTGCAATGATGTATCACGGCCTGATATTGGTTTTGCCTCTGATGAAAATGCCATGATTGTGTTCTTTGCCGAGCAGTATCAAATGCAGAAGCGTGATCTGGAAAAAGCCTCAAAACAGGAAATTGCCCAGCAGCTGGTGGAAGCGATTCATGATGCCTTGCAACACGAAATAGAGCCGGTTTAAATAAAGCTGAAGTTATTCATTAAAATGCAACGAATCCGTTGCATTTTTTATAGGATTTACACTATGTTTAATGCTTAAAACACAAATGTTCAGAACAATTTAAACCGCAATAATAACCACAGTTTTTAAATGGATCTTTCACAGGACATCATCAACATGATCAAAAAAACTTTATCCGCAGTAATATTTTCCATTGCTTTATCGTCCAGCAGCCTGAGTTTTGCACACGGTGCTCTTGAACATAATATGCAAACCCTCTCTAAAAACTTTAAAGCTTTTAATAAGGCCAAAAATCAGCAAGATGCACTGCAAGCGCTGGATAATATGAAAACTGCAGCCTTAGACTCTAAAAAAGTAGACTTAAAAACCAACGATGCGAAAGCACCAAGCTCAGATGCTTTGTTTGATCAATTAGTGGTCGAGATTGATAAGACCAGAACATTGGTGCAGGCAGGTAAATTGGATCAAGCTAAACTGGAAGGCAAAAAAATTGCTGCGGTGAAAGATCAGGGCCATGCTATTTATAATCGTCAATGATTTTATGCATATTCGTCGTTTAAGGCGATGAATACTAAGCATTAGATTAAGCCAGTTATTGCTTCTTTTTCATTCAGTGCTTGTTATATGGAACTGTGCAAGACTGGCTTCTGCTAGCGATATAAAAAGCTAAAAATCAAGATTCAAAAAAATGCCAGCCTATTTTTGAATAGACTGGCATTGTTGCTCATAAGGACGCTTGCAATCAATTTGAAGCCAGATCACCCTGATTTTCTTTCAAATATTCTTCAGTACGCTGCATCGCTTCCTGAATATTGATTAATGCCGTTTCCACATCTTTTAAAGTTTTGGCATTGCCACCGCTTAAGGCCTGGCGCCATTTACGCGCACCCGGCAAGTTCTGGAACAACCCTAAAATATGACGGGTGATAATGGAAAGCGGCGCACCTTCTTCCATACGTTTGGCAATATAGGGCATCATTTGCGCCATAATATCAAAGCGGTCAGGCGCTTGCAGATTCCACAGTTGTCCAAGCTCAGCTAACAGGTAAGGGTTGTGATAAGCTTCGCGGCCAATCATCACGCCATCGACATGTTTTAAGTGCTCTTGCGTTTCAGCCAAGGTCTTTACTCCACCGTTAATTTCAATCAGCAGGTTCGGACGCTCCTGTTTTAAACGGTAGACATCTTCATAACGCAAAGGCGGAACATCGCGGTTTTCTTTAGGCGATAAACCCTGTAACAAGGCAATACGCGCATGCACGATAAAGTTGTCACAACCGGTTTTGGCCACGGTATCGACAAAATGCAGCATTTCTTCATAAGACTGCATGTCATCAATGCCAATCCGGTGTTTGACCGTCACAGGAATATCGACCGCATTGCGCATTTCAGCAATACATTCAGCAACTAGGTCAGGCTCTGCCATCAAACATGCACCAATTTTATTGTTTTGTACGCGGTCGCTGGGGCAACCCACATTCAGGTTGATTTCATCATAGCCCCAGTCTTGCGCCATTTTGCTACAGGTGGCCAAGTCTTTAGCATTGGAACCCCCAAGCTGTAACACAATCGGGTGTTCTTCATGGTTGTAGTCCAAATGACGTTCTGCACCGCCAAAGAGAATGGCACCGGTAGTGATCATTTCGGTGTACATAATGATATTCGGATTAAACAGGCGGGCAAAAAAACGGTAGTCACGAGTGGTCCAATCCATCATCGGCGCGACCGAAATGCGAGGTTGTAAAGATTGGAGAGCAGTCATGGCGTAAACCTGAAATGATGAAAAACCGGAGCGCGGATTATACGTTCTTTCTGCTCAAAGCAACAACACAGGATCGAAAACTAAAAAATAAGTGAGTTTTTAGTATATTGATTATTCAGTAAAAAGTGACTGTGTAACCACTTCTTTATATTGTAAATATTATAAAAATGAGTATGTTTAATTAGAAGAATAATAAAGTATGAGAACTTAAAATGATGCTTTTGGAAGAAATCTTTAAAAGTAAAAAGGCCGAGCATTCTGATTATTTAAACCTAAGAATTCATCGTGGCTTAAGCTGGCTGAAAAAATCGCTAGAATTAGATAGCGACCTTGATCTTAAATTCATGAGTCTGTGGATTTCATTCAATGCCATTTATGCGCAGGATGCCGCGCTGAATCAAGACAAACAAACATTACGACAGTTCCTGTATTTAATCTGCCAGAAAGATCAGGAACATAAAATCTATCATATTCTTTGGGATAAATTTAGCCATCCCATCCGCCTGCTGTTAGAAAATCCCTATGTGTATCAGGGTTTCTGGGATTATCAAAATCAGAAAATCAGCCAGTGCAGCTGGAAAGAAGATTTTGAACAGGAAAAGAAGAAAGTCCATAAAGCCTTACAGGAAAAAGCTTCGGTAGATATTTTATTTGTTGTTTTTAATCGTCTTTATACCTTGCGTAATCAGATGATTCATGGCGGGGCCACCTATAATAGCTCGGTCAATCGTCGGCAATTACAGGATGCCTGCAATATCTTGGCGGCATTGTTACCCATGTTCATGCTTATACTTCTGGAAAATGCCAAAACGCTGGATTTGGGCAAACCATTTTATCCTGTCGTGCAAGTCTCTTAAGAGTAGTGATTTGCAATAAGCCCCAAGATAAAAGGCTGTTTCAAGAGCAGCTTTTTATGAAAGAGAAGCTTTGCGAGCGTGATAACGCATATCCAGAAATGCAAAAAAGACCGCGCAGAACACCAGACTCAATCCTGCAATACAGGTCATGTTCCATCCTCCATGATGCCATGAATAAACGCCAAGTGCCGAACCACAAGCTCCACCAATAAAATAAGCAGTCATGTAGATGGAATTAATTCGGGATTTTGCCTCTGGATGCAAGCGGAAAATAATACTTTGATTGCTGGTATGCACCACGGTCAAACCCAGGCTGATAATGCCGTAACCCACAACATAGCCCCATAAAGCCTGTCCGCCAATATAGAAAAACAGCCAGCTGATCATCAGCAGTGACAGACCGATCCATGTCAGTGCGAGGGTATGGCCACGATCGGCAATCTTGCCAATTTTAGTGGTCGATAATGCCCCAAACACACCAATTAACGTCACCACACCGACCAGTACATCGGATAAATGAAACGGCTCGGAACTGAGTAAAACGGCAATAGTGGAAAACAGGGTACTCATGGCTGCAAAAATAAAAGCGCCAATCAGGGAGCGTAAACCCAAGCGCGGTTCCTGTTTTAGTAAAACCGCCATAGATTTAAAAATTTTGGCATAACTCATGTTTAAGGTCGGAATATGGGGAAGCCTGCTTTTAAGCAGGAAAGCCAAGAGCAGCATCAACAGTGCACTGACCACATAAATGAGTTTCCAGTGAAATAAATTCGAGAGCAAGCCGGCCAGACTGGTAGAGAGTAGCAGACCGACTAAAAGCCCGCTCATTAGAAATCCGACCACTTCACCGGTTTTTTCCGGTTTGACTGCCATGGTGGCTAAGGGAATCAGGACCTGTGCAGCAACAGAAAACAAGCCTGCGATAATGGTTCCCAGCCAAAGCATCGGCAGGTTGATGGCAAAGGCACAGAGCAATAAACCAAGGGCGGCCAAAAACATCAATAGCGGAATGAATTTGGTTTTATTGACGATGTCACCTACCGGCACAATAAACAGCAGCCCAAGGGCATAAGACACCTGGGCAAAAGTAACGGTTAAGGCCACTTGTGATTCAGCCACATGAAAATCTTGCTGAATGGAATGGATTAAAGGCTGGCAGTAATAGTTGGCTCCCGCACATAGACCACAGGCCATGGCCATCAGCCAAAGCAAAGATTTATCTTGGCTGATGTCGAAAGAAGTCTTCATAACAGTCCTTGTTTTATTTCAGGCAGGCGAAGCTTGCTCGGATTGCAATGTACATGCAGAGTATAGCAAGCACATTAATCTGAAGGCACAAATCTTTGGAAAAGCAGTCTTTCGCTGGCTTGTTTAGGGCTATTTTGCCAGCCGTAGTTTTAGGCCTGACTGGCTTGAATTTGGGAATGATAAAAAATTAATGCGAGAATTTCTTTTTCGATAGGGTAATCATCATCACCCCAATAATATTGAGCACGCAGCCCAGCCATTGAATAGCATTTAAATGCTCACCTAGAAAAATGGTGGCCAAGATAATGGTCAGAATCGGGCCAATCGAAGCAATCATGGCAGACTGTGCAGCACCCAGCCGGGCAATACTCTGTGCCATCAGTACCGTCGGTAAAACCGTTACCAGAAGGCCTAAGGCAATGCCGTACCAAATTACACTGACGGGGAGTTGGGTGAGTAACAGCAAAGGCTGCGGCGTGGCAATCATGTAATGGGTTAAGGTGCCTATACAGGCAATACTCAGTGCCAAACCGGTAAAATTCCATGAACCAAAACGTTGAATCAGTCGTGGAGTAAGCAATAAGTACCCGGCAAAACATACCGCACTGGCAAAGACCAGACTGACCCCAAGCCAGAAATGGCCTTCATGCGCGACGTTGCTTTGTTCCTGCAACATCACAATGACCGTACCGCCGTAACTTAAGGCGATGGCTAGCATACTTTTCAGACTAAGTTTCTGCTTATAAATGGCACTGGAAGCCAGAACCGTTAGGGTGGGATAGAGAAATAAAATAATCCGTTCCAGTGAGGCACTGATATACATCAGACCGACAAAATCCAGCCAGCTTGAAAAGTAGTACCCCATCAGCCCTGCAACAACCAATAGCCCCCAGTCTTTCGCTGCCAGCTCTTTATTATGATGACGGTTGAACCAGCACAGCATTAAAAAAAACGGTAAGGCACTGGTCATGCGCAAAGCCATCAGCACCGTGCCATCGACCAAGGGTGACAATGCATAAGTTTGCTTAATAAAAATGGCTTTGGTACTAAACAGGAACGCAGCACCAATCGCAAATAATGAACCTAATTGTATTTGGCTTAGAGTCGGTTTCATTTTACCTGCTTGATTAGGGCTTCTGATCTGAAGAAGATCGAGACAAAGTTGAATTATAAAGTTTTTAAGCCCCGAGGTTAAATGCAAAAAGATGCGAATTATAATTCCAATTTGGAATGATTGATGCTTAGAGCTATTTTCTAGAGGTTACTGACAGCTGGCTTGGCTTCTCTGGAAAGTGAGTTTTTTTTGTCTAAATTTTATTCAAACGCGTTTATTTAGAAACCTTATCTCACTATGCCTATTCTTTTAAAATTAATAAAAACAAGAAGATGAGTATAAAAAATAAATTTTTGCACTAAATTTGTGCAAAACATGTTGAATTGAGACAAATCCAGCGTAAAACATCATCAAGCGAAATGGCTGTAAAATTTTTTTTAATTTATTTTTTTAATTGCCTTAGACTTAGGGCGAATAAGCATTAAATAACAAAAAAACATAAAAATAAGGAAAATCAGCATTTTTTCTGATATGCCGCTCCAGACTTGATTTAGGCAAAACAAGATAGGCAATCGCTTATTTTTTAAGGGAACAAGCCCATTCAAGATGTCATCCTGGCTAATAAAGAGGGAGAAAATTATTTAAATTTAATCAGTCGATAAGTAAATCAAGCAACTTTCTGGGTACTTATTTAAATTCTGATTAAAGGAAGAATGTCAGAAAGATCAATTTTGTGGGACAAGCCAGCTGGAAATGATGAACGGAAAGGTCAAGATAAAGATTAATGGCTTTTTCAGGCTGGCATTTAAAGTCATGAAGACGAGCTAAAATGAAAGTAAAACCGACGAATCCTATATGAAACTATTATTTTTATGAATCATCAGTTCAAAATATGGGTATTTATTAAATAAATATTGGGTGGTAATTTAAAAAAGTTCAATTAGAATCCAAAAATTCAACAAAAATGCATTTAGGGGGAAACATTGCTCACCGCAATGTTTACTTAAGAAAAATTAGCTTGAGGAACGCTCATGCAGATCGGAATCCCAACTGAAACTGTTGTCGGTGAAAGTCGTGTGGCTGCAACGCCAGAAACAGTAAAGAAGTTGATCAGTGCTGGTCATACAGTGGTCATTGAACGTAGAGCGGGTGTAAAAGCCGCTTATATTGACAGTGCATATGAACAGGTCGGTGCCAAAATTACGGATGATGCCTATACCGGCAGTCAGATTATTTTGAAAGTTCGTGCGCCTAAAGGTGACGAAATTCAAAAGCTTGCTCCAAATACTGCAGTTATTGCGATGTTTGACCCGTATCGCAACACTGAACTTGATCAGTTTGCATCACAGCAGGTTTCTGCATTTGCATTAGAGCTTTTGCCTCGTACGCTTTCCCGTGCGCAAAACATGGATGTGTTGTCTTCTCAAGCTAACCTGGCCGGTTATAAATCGGTACTTTTGGCTGCGGCAGAATACCAGCGCATGTTCCCAATGCTGATGACTGCAGCCGGTACGGTAAAACCGGCCCGTGTGGTGATTATGGGTGTCGGTGTTGCAGGTCTACAAGCGATTGCAACAGCGAAACGCTTGGGTGCTGTGGTAGAAGCAACCGATTTACGTCCAACTGCACGTGACCAGGTAGAATCGCTGGGCGGTAAATGGTTAGACGTGCCGATGTCGGATGAAGAAAAACAGAAAGCTGCTGATGCTGCTAAAAACGGTTATGGATGGATGCCAGGTGAGCAATACATCAAAGACCAGGCAGCGATTGTCGATAAAGCCGTTTCCAATGCTGACATCGTGATTACCACTGCACTTTTACCGGGCCGTGATGCACCGCGTTTAATTCGTGCTGAAACGGTTGCCAAAATGAAACCGGGTTCAATCATCCTGGATATGGCAGTTGAATCTGGCGGTAACGTGGAAGGCTCAAAATGTGGCGAAAATGTCGTGACTGATAATGGCGTGACCATTTTAGGTATTCCAAATATCCCGGCAACCGTTGCGACTGAAGCTTCGGCACTTTATGCGCGTAACGTCTTTAATTTCCTCGAGACACTGTTTGATGCAGAGAAAAACTTTGCCATCAATACGGAAGAAGAAATTCAAAAGGCCCTTCTAGTAACTCATGGCGGTCAAGTGCTGCTGAAGCGTGGTTAAGGAGAGAGATCATGGTTGAAACGATTACAATTTTCGTCCTTGCCATCTTCGTAGGTTACTACGTGGTTTGGGGCGTTACCCCTGCATTACATACGCCATTGATGGCTGTAACCAATGCTTTGTCATCTATTATTGTGGTGGGTGCGATGTTACAGACTGTTGGCATCCCGGGTTTGGTTGAGGCCAATGTGCAATTCCAAAGCATCAACGTGGTCAGTATTTTGGGTGCAGTCGCAGTATTCCTGGCAAGTATCAATATTTTTGGTGGCTTCGCCGTGACTGCACGTATGCTTGAAATGTTCAAGCCAAAGCAAAAGAAAAAAGAGGGCTAAGACATGGAATTCATTCGAGAATATGCGGATTGGTTCTACCTGGTTGGTGCCGTTCTTTTTATCTTAACCTTACGTGGTTTGTCTGGTCCTAAAACAGCGATTCAAGGTAACCGTTACGGTATGGTTGCAATGGCAATTGCCGTGATCACCACTTTCTTCGTTGCAGATCATCCTGTGGTCTGGATGATTGGCGGTGCGATGGTGCTGGGTGCAATTGTCGGTATTGCCCGTGCACGTACGGTTCCGATGACTCAAATGCCAGAAACTGTTGCATTAATGCACTCACTGGTGGGTTTGGCTGCGGTACTGATTGCCATTGCTGCGATTCTGCATAACAACCAGCTCACTGCATTATTTGCACAAAATGAAGCGGTATTAACGGCGGCTGGCGTACAGCATGCACATATGAGCAGCGTGCATTTATTTGAATTGTTCGTGGGTTGCTTCGTGGGTGCAATCACATTTACAGCCTCTGTATTTGCTTACGGTAAACTGGCGGCAAAGAAATGGGCAAAAACCATTTCGGGTGCATGGGTTAAACCGGTACAGGCGATTATCTTCCTGGCAATGCTCGGTTGTGGTATCAACTTCTTCTTAACAGGCGACATGACTTCGTTCTGGGCAATGACAGCACTTGCACTTGCATTTGGCTGGGTATGGATTGCACCGGTCGGTGGCGGTGATATGCCAGTTGTGGTGTCACTGTTGAACTCATTCTCTGGCTGGGCAGCAGCAGGTATTGGTTTCACTTTAGAAAACAATATGTTGATTGTTGCTGGTTCACTGGTTGGTTCTTCAGGTGCGATTCTGTCTTACATCATGTGTAAAGCCATGAACCGTTCAATCATCAATGTCTTGTTTGGTGGTGCAATGGGCGGTACGGCAGTTGCTTCTGGTGACAAGGGCGAACAGGTTCAGCGTAATCACCGTTCTGGTTCGGCAGATGATGCAGGCTTCTTGATGTCTAATGCAGACAGCGTTGTGATTGTACCGGGTTATGGTATGGCACAAGGCCGTGCACAAAATGCCGTGAAAGAATTGTGTGAAATCCTGAAAGAACAAGGCGTGAAAGTACGCTTTGCGATTCACCCGGTTGCAGGCCGTATGCCAGGTCACATGAACGTATTGCTTGCGGAAGCTGATGTGGCTTATGAAGACATCCTGGAAATGGATGAAATCAACTCGGACTTCCCGGCAACTGACGTGGTACTGGTGATTGGTGCAAACGACGTAGTGAACCCGGCAGCTAAAGATGATCCGACTTCACCAATTTATGGCATGCCAATTCTGGAAGCACATAAGGCGCGTACCATTATGGTGATCAAGCGTTCAATGGCAACAGGTTATGCAGGTCTGGACAATGACTTGTTCTATAACGAAAAAACCATGATGATCTTCGGTGATGCCAAGAAAGTTGTGGAAGACATGACTAAAGCGATTAACGGCGGCGGTCACTAAGCTTCATTTACACATCTTGCTCTAACCGATCTTTTGAAGAAGAAGCTTAGACAGAATTAAAAAACCACCTTCGGGTGGTTTTTTAATTCTAGAATATATGACTTTTCAACAATTAAATTGAAGAACAGAGCAGGGCACATTTTTATAAGGCTATGGTCTCTTGTTTTTTTTGGTGCTGCCTGATCAAGCGATATTGCAAAAATGCTTTATAAAATGGCAATTAACTGTTTATTTCTAAATGGGTATTGCTGATGAGGGATATTTTTAGAAAATAAGTTGTGTTAGACCGGCATTTGCCGGCCTTTTTAAATAAAAAGATAAATCTCGATAATCTGGCATTTCTTTTGCATTTTTGTGATTCAGTTTTAGGGGGACTGTTCATGAAAATAATAAAGTATCTAGTATTGCTGTTATGTGTATGTTCACTACCGGCATTTGCAAGTGAAACCGCGACAAACACAGCCAATATTCAGGAAATACGCTTATCACTCGACAGCGTATGGGTAGTGATGGGCGGTATATTGGTGTTCTTTATGCAGGCCGGTTTTGCACTGATCGAAAGTGGTTCGGTACGCAGCAAAAATACAGTGAATGTACTGATGAAAAATTATATGGATGCTTGTCTGGGGGGATTGGTCTTCTGGTTGGTGGGTTTTGGTTTGATGTTTGGGGTCAATGCTTCAGGCTGGATCGGAACCAGTCATTTTGCACCCAATGTCATGGATGGTTGGCATTGGAATCTATTGTTCTTTCAAATGATGTTTGCAGCAACAGCAACCACCATTGCCAGCGGAGCCATGGCTGAGCGCATTCACTTTGTTGCTTATATTGTCAGTGCCACCGTAGTCAGCGGCCTGATTTATCCAATCTTTGGCAGCTGGGTATGGGGCAGTATTTTTGATGGCTCAGGCTGGCTAAAAGCTTTAGGTTTCATTGACTTCGCCGGTTCAACCGTGGTGCATTCTATTGGTGGCTGGGTCGCTCTGGCTGGAATTATTGTATTGGGGCCACGTTTGGGGCGCTTTGGACGTAATGGACAAAGTCACCATTTGGCCGCACATAATCTACCTTTGGTGGCCTTGGGCGGTTTTATCCTCTGGCTGGCATGGTTTGGTTTTAATGCTGCATCCACCGTGAATGCCAATGTCAGTATTGGCCGAATTGCCCTCAATACCCATTTGGCTGCCTGTGCGGGAGCGGTGGCTTATATGCTGTATGCCCTGATTCGTGGTAAAGCAATTTTAATGCAGACCACCATTAATGCCTCATTGGGTGGTCTGGTCGGTATTACCGCAGGTTGTGCCACCATGTCACCACTATTTGCCGTAATTACCGGCCTTGTTGCAGGTTTGTTGGTGAGTGTGCTGCCAAGTCTGATGGAAAAACTCAAACTGGACGATGTGGTTGATGCCGTGACGGTACATGGTTTTTGCGGGGCATGGGGAACGCTGGCAGCAGGTTTGTTCTTTGAAACAGATATGTTTAATTCACAAATTGTCTCGATTCAGCTTTTGGGCATAGGCGCTGCATTTGCATGGGGCTTTGGGGTTGCATTGATCGTTTTTAAAATTCTGGACAAATTGCTGGGTGGGTTGCGTGTGAGTAAGCAACATGAACAACGTGGCCTGGATTATACCGAACATGCGGAACTGTCTTATCCCGAATTTCAGCGTGATGTGACTTTTGAAACAGATGATATTACCAAACGCCACTAAACTAACAAGGGGAGTTTCGCTATGCCAAATGAATTACTCACTGTGATGCAAAAGAAACAGGCGATTGAACGCGGTTTAAGTCATTATCTGCAAGGGACTGTATTGGAACGGGTATTGAATTATTGGGAACAGGAGTACGGAGACAAACCTTCATTTGTCCTCAACCGTTTTATGAATGACATTTGCAATACCGATGAATTGCGTGTTCAGCGCAAAGAAATGCTGAAGCAGGTGTTATGTGAAATGTCGGCGGTTGAGAAACAGGTGTTGCTGGATACCCAGCCAAAAGTGCAAACGGAGGTGCCGATTTCAGCCGATTTTGCCGATGCTTTTTTTGATTTGATTAATGGAGTGCTACAGACAGTAGCTAGAGCTGATCTGAATGATTTTAATGTGGAAGTCAAAAATCATGTTCAAGCCCTGGGCATTGCCATTCAGCAATCCGCGAATCTGAATGATGCTGCTTTTGCAGAATGTTTACCGCTCACCAGTTATGCTCAGGTGATAACCGCATCATATGAATGCTATTGTGAATTCTATGGTCCAAGCAAGGCTGATCAGGTTTATGCACGGGTGAAAATGGACATCAAGAGCAAATATCCGTCCGTGGATTTACATCATTTATTATAGTTGGCAGCAATCTTGATCGAATGGATGTTCAGTCTTAAGCCTAGGCTGGGCATCCCAAAAATAGCAGCACTAAAAAAGCGACCTGAAGGTCGCTTTTTTAGTTTAAATTTTTAAGCTACTGATTCTGGAGTCACGCGCCATAAGCTTTCAAGGTCGTAAAATTTACGCGCTGTTGGAAGCATGACATGAACCACCACAAAACCAAGATCGATTAAGATCCATTCAGCATCACGTTCGCCTTCAACGCCGATAGGGCGGAAACCCGCTTTACGTGCTTCTTCAGCAACGTTATCTGCGAGGGCTTTAATGTGACGGGTTGATGTACCGCTAGCAATAACCATGGCATCTGCCACATTGCTGATTGCGCTGACATCAAGTTCTAAAATATCTTTTGCTTTTACATCTGATAGGGCTTCATGTACAACTTTTAAGCAAGCTTGTACATCTTTAGCATGAGCATTCATTGCGTGTTCGAGAGAATTAGAAGCGCTGGGCGATGGTTCTAAATTCATAAAGGGTTTAATTTCCGGACAATATCTCATCGTGTAATATAGCGGTTTTGGTGCCGAATTTCAAATCAGTTCATAATTTAACTTTGCGGATGTTTTGCAAAATATTTATCTTTCCATGCAAAAGAATGGTTTGAATGCGCCTGTGGACGGTATTCTGCCGCAGTAAAACCGTTATAAGTGCTTTGATTTAACCACTGAAAAATTTCTGCATATTGAATTTGTGCCGTATCGGGCTGATGTCGTCCCGGACAGTCTGCAAATTGGATATGTCCAATATCCTGAATATTTTCCTTTAAGCCTTGCAGTACATCTTCACCCATCATCGCCATGTGATAGCAGTCATATTGCATTTTCAGCGCAGGGTGTTGTACCGCTTCCAGCATCTCCTGGGCTTGGGCAATATTCTGCACCAAAAAGCGTGGCATATCGGTGCTGTTAATCATTTCAAACACCGGTTGGATGTTATGTGCAGCAAGCATGGAACAGGCCAGTTTTAAATTTTTTGCTAGGGTATTTAAGCAAGGCAACAAGTCTGCATCTAGCGGTTGCTTGCCGGCCAGAATATTCACACTGGGTACATTCAGTGCTGTGGCGTATTGAATTGCCTGTTCCAGGGCATGATGAAACTCGATTTCTTGACCCGGTACGCCAGCCAGACCATTGCCACCTTGCATCAGGTCACCTGCAGGCACATTAATCAGGCACAGGCTAAGATCATGCAGGGTCAGTTGAGTCTGAATCTGTTCAATGCTGAGTTCATAGGGAAACTGAATTTCTACATGCTGAAAACCATGAGCCTGCGCCAGAGCAAAGCGCTCAAGCAAAGGCACTTCAGTAAAAATCATCGATAAATTTACCGCTAGCTTAATCATGCTTTTACTCCTTGCTCGCTAAAAAATGTTCTGCTCAAGATTCAACAAGTTGAATGACCGTCGCCAGATCAGCTTCAGCATAGCCTTTATTTTGATGAGTTTTCAATTGTGAAAGTGCCTGTTTTGCTACAGGAATATTTAAATTGAACTGTTCAGCCAGCTGTACGGCATTATTTAAGTCTTTGGACAGGGTTTGAACTTTCCATTGCACCGGTTCAAAAGTATGCGTGGCCATACGCGGGGTTAAAATCTGAAACGGTTTGGAGTCGGCAAAACCACCGGCAAGCGCTGGAGCCAGCAGGGTTGTATCCACCCCGGCTTGTCCAGCTAAAGCCACCGCTTCAGCAATAAGAGTACTGTTGGCTGCCACAATTAGCTGGTTGCAAATTTTGGTGGCTTGTCCGGTGCCCGTTTCACCCATACGGGTCACACGTTGCGAAAGTACATTATAAATCAGTGATAAATCTTGGATGGTTTGCCTGTCCCCACCGGCAAAGATCACTAGTGTGCCCTGTTCGGCACCTGCCGTGCCACCGGAAACAGGGGAGTCAATCCACTGGACTTGACGAGTTTGAGCCTGCTCTGCCAAAACTTTGGTTTTATCCACAGACAGGCTGGAGAAATCCACAATCACTTGTCCGGCCTGTAAATTGCTCTGAATCTGGTCATAAACCGCTTGTACGGCAGCATCATCGGCCAGACAGGTCAGAATCACCGGATATTGTCCAATATTCTGCAAGTCCAGGGCTGTGGCGCCCATATCAATCAGCACGTCACAGGCGGATGCCGTTCTGTTCCATACAGCCACTTCAAAACCGGCTTGAATCAGCCGAGTTGCCATTCGGCTTCCCATGAGACCCATGCCTAAGAATGCAATTTTTGTATTACGATCAAAACTCATGTGTTTTTCTCTGAACGATCCTGTTATGGCCCTATTTTACTTATATTGACGCGGTAAAAACTGAACTTCAGGGTTCTTGTCTTTTTTACGAGCCAACTTACTATTTTTACCTAACAGTAATTTCAGCTGCCAGATTTTCTCCAGACGTAACGATTTCTTCGGTTCATGTTCCATGGCATCCAGTACCCGTTTGGCTGCAGCAAGTGCATCCGGAGACCGTTGCAGCATTTCTTCTGCTATGGCTTGTGCTTTAGTTACAGGAGAGGCATCGAGATGAGTCACCAAACCAATTTCTTTGGCATAGTTGGCATCAAAAATACGACCGGTCAAGGTCAGCTCTTTGGCCAGATCAACACTGATAATGCCTTTAATGGAACGGGTCAGCCCCATGTCCGGCACCAATCCCCAGCGGCTTTCCATAATCGACATTTTGGTGTCCGGATGGGCAATACGAATATCGGCTGCCAGAGCCAACTGCATGCCGGCACCCAGACAATAACCTTCGATTGCTGCAATGACCGGTACAGGCAGTTCCTGCCAGATTAAAAAGGCTTTCTGGAACAGGCTTTGTCCCGGTTTGATCAGTTCCCAAGCCGCGTAAGCGGTATTTTTCGGCGCATTTAAATCGGCTAGATCAATTCCGGCACTAAACACATGCGCTTCGCCAGTTAAAATGACACAACGAATCGAGCGGTCTTTTTTGATCTGCTTAGCGGCATTCACCAGTTCACGTAACAAAGCAAAGCTCATGGCATTGCGTTTTTCTGGACGGTTTAAAGAAACGGTTGCGATGCCATTGTTTTTTTCTATGCGAAGTAACGCCATGAGATAGACCTGTATTTTTATATGGTTTTGAGCATAACATGGACATTTCTATGATACATGCCAAGATACATGACAGCAGAGTCACATCTAAGGATGGACGCTGCCGGCAAAATTAGTATCAGTCCCGATCAGATATTCTGTTTGCTTAAAATTTGCTGTGAAGCCTGTTCAACCTGCTGAATCACGGACTGTAATTGATCAAAGCGTTGCAGGGTTTCCTGAATAAAGGCTTCATCTGCTTTGCGTCGTTCTTTACGTAAGGAAGAAACAAATTGCTCAAATCCACCGGTTACTTCTTGCAAGTGCGGCACACCTACATAACGGGTTGCACCATATAAACGGTGCAGCACATGTTCCAGTTGCGGAAAATCTTCCATCTCGATTAACTGCTGCATTTCATCCAGTTCAGTCGGGAAACTGTCCGTCAGCATTTTCAGTAAATCGATGGCTAAATCTTCTTTATTGGCTGCCAGTTGCAGGCTTTGTTGCCAATCCAGAATAGTGGGATCCAGCGCTTCAATCAGAATGGATTGCTCTACACTTTTAGCCTTTTTAAAGCTTTCCGAAGTCCAGTGGGTCAGAATCTGAGTAATCTGTTCCATCTGAATCGGTTTGGTGACGTAATCATCCATGCCCACCTGCAACAGTTTCTGCTTTTCATCCGCCAGTGCATGGGCAGTCAGGGCAATAATCGGCAAGCGTTTATGGTCTTCCAA
Organism: Acinetobacter sp. NS-4; assembly: GCF_037402435.1. NCBI lineage: Bacteria > Pseudomonadati > Pseudomonadota > Gammaproteobacteria > Moraxellales > Moraxellaceae > Acinetobacter > Acinetobacter sp. NS-4. The sequence goes on from NZ_JBBEUE010000017.1 coordinate 30,593, forward strand.
GGTCGATTCTAGCGAGCGAATGGCGCGAGTGGTATCAATACCGGACATGACCGGCATTTGAATATCCATAAACACCACATCAAATGCAGGCAAACCTTGTGCTATACGCTGCTGGATAATATCAATGGCTTCCTGACCACTCAGGGCTTTGGTGGTGGTGACATTCAGCTCTGCGAGCAGCGCTTCCAGAACAATCAGATTCGGTAAATGGTCATCCACGGCCAGTACATGCAGACCTTGTCCATTAAACTCTTCATGTACATCTTGCTCGAAAATAGGCTGATTGCTGAGGAGCTGGATCAAGGCACTACGGCTGAGTGGTTGATACAGTGGGCGTGCACGGTACTCGTTCAGCATGTTTTGATCAAGCGCCATCTGATAGCCATATACCGCAATATTGCCATGATAGCGGTTGCGTATTTCTTTCAGCAAAGCTTCACTATCGCCACTATGATCGACAATCAGCCAGGTATTTTCATCGCTTTTCGAGAATTTATTCAGCTGACTGAACAAGTCCAGAATCGAGGTGGTTTCGACATGATGAACATCATAATTTTCAAGATAATGCCGTAAAATATTGGCTGTTGCAGGGTGGGCTAAATAGGAAACCACCTGCATTTGATTAAAGTGTGGATGCACAATTTCAATATCTTCCTCCACGACAAACATGGCGGTGAACCAGAAAGTGGAACCTTTTTCAGTGGGTGCGCGTTCCTGGTTATCTTCAAAGCCAATTTGCCCTTGCATCAAATGCACCAGCTGTTTGGAAATAGCCAGGCCGAGTCCTGTACCGCCAAATTGACGGGTCACTGAAGCATCGCCTTGCGAGAAAGATTCAAACAGTTTTTTACGGTCTGTACCACTCAGGCCAATACCACTGTCCTGCACGCTAAAGTGCAATAGACATTGCCCGATATCATCATGTTCCATACGGGCACGGACAATAATTTCGCCATCCGGAGTAAATTTAATCGCATTGGAAATCAGGTTGGTCAGAATCTGCTTGAAGCGCAGGACATCGCCAATGACTTGAGTTGGCACATTGTCAGCATAATAAAACGCCATATCGATATGCTTTTGTGCCGCCAATGGCGAGAGCATATCCATCACGTCAAAAATGGCTTCTTCCATGTCAAACGGTGCAGTTTCCAGTTCCAGCTTGCCGGCATCAATTTTGGAGAAATCCAGTACATCGTTAATCAGTGCCAGCAGATGGGCAGATGATTTACGAATGGTTTGCAAATACAGGTTCTGCTCATTGCTCAGGTTACCTTGACGCAGCAATAAATGAATAAAGCCATCAATACTGTTCAAGGGAGTACGCAATTCGTGGCTGATATTGGCCAGAAACACCGATTTGGACTGGTTGGCTGAAATCGCCTGGTCACGTGCCTGACGATAGGTAATGTTTTGAACTTCCAGGGTATCCAGGGTGCGGCGCAAATCATCTTCAGTCTGTTCGGTATGTTCTTTGAGTTCCAGAAAGCTAAAGTGCAAGCGCTTGACCACATTGGCAATATCGCGCTGCAATAAGCGCAATTCACCGGTACTGTTAATCACCATGTGTTGATCAAGGGTGTCGGCATTCAGGCGTTGTAACTGCATCCGGATTTCGTACATCGGCGCAATCCAGCGCCGTGAATAGAAATTCAGGCACAGTAACAGCAGCAATAAAGTCAGCAGGCCGGTGGCAATCAGTACAATCATGACCCGGTAGTGGGCAATTTCCAGGGGCTGGTTATCCAGCTCAATCACCAGTCTGGCCGGGTTATCGGTATGTTCATTAATTTTTAAGGCATAGATATGATTGTGATTATGCAGGATAGGGCCGACAAAATCGGCTTTAGCGTCAATCTTGGGCCAAGCTTCCTGATCTTGAAAACCAATACTTAAACGGTTTCTGCCTTGGGGATCGATAATTGCGGCACGAATGAGATGTTTTTCATCCAGCATCACCTGCAGGGTATTACGGGCCTGATCATATTGCCAGGGATAGTTGTTGAGCAGATCGAATGCAGCTTCGGCGGTAAGCTGATAGCGAGCCACAATGGCAATCGCCATTTGACGTTGCTGCGCACGTGATGCATTGGATGTTTCGGATAAAACCAGCAATGCCCCCACACATGCCAAAACCATAATGGGGACAAAAATCATGGCGATGAGTTGTCCATAAGCATGATTTAAGTGTAGACGCTTAAATAACTTTTTATTGATATTTGACATGGTTAAAGCAGTTGATTCCCTATGCTTTGCATATTAGCACGCTTTATTTAAAACTGGCTGCGCTTTAATCACTTTCAATAAAAAGCCTGCTAAATGGGTGCAGGAGGAAGCATTTTTTCATACAATAGGCGCACCTCGATATAGGTGCAAATAATGAGTAATACTACCCCTGATTTCCAAGCTGACGAATTTTTACTGGACCACTATGTAGGAAAAACTCCTCTGGTGCGTTTACAACGTTTGGCAAGTCATACTCAAGCAACAGTATTGGCTAAACTTGAAGGAAACAATCCTGCAGGTTCGGTAAAAGACCGCCCAGCGTACAATATGATTATGCAAGCTGAAAAACGCGGTCAAATCAAGCCAGGCGATACATTGATTGAAGCGACCAGTGGAAATACGGGAATTGCTTTGGCCATGGTGGCTGCCATGCGTGGCTATAAAATGAAACTCATTATGCCTGCAGGTTCAAGTCAGGAACGCAAAGATGCGATGCGTGCTTATGGCGCCGAGCTGATCGAGTCTGAGAATATGGAACAGGCGCGTGATATGGCGCTGCAAATGCAAAAAGAAGGGAACGGACTGGTCTTGAACCAGTTTGGCAACCCGGACAATGTGGATGCCCATTACCGGACGACTGGTCCGGAAATCTGGCAACAAACCGGCGGTAAAATTACCCATTTCGTCAGTTCCATGGGAACCACAGGTACGATTATGGGAATTTCCAAATATCTGAAAGAACAAAATCCTGATATTCAAATTGTCGGGTTACAACCTTCTGAAGGTTCAAATATTGCCGGTATCCGTCGTTGGCCACAAGAATATCTTCCAACCATTTTTGATCCAAAACGCGTTGACCGCATTATGGATATTCCGCAAATTGAAGCGGAAAAAACTGCACGTCAATTGGCGCGCAAAGAAGGCATCAGTGCCGGAACTTCATCAGGCGGTGCTGTTTGGGCCTCCATTAAACTGGCGGAAGAAAATCCGGGTGCCGTGATTGTCTGTATCATCTGTGACCGTGGTGACCGCTATCTGTCTACCGGTTTATTCTCTGTAGTCGATCCTGAATAATTCAAAATTGTGAGATGAAATGCGCTTACCTGTCTTAATTTTCGATATCGAAACGCTGACCGATTTAAAGTCAGGCGCGCATTTATATCATCTGGATTTACCCGAAGCAGATCTTGAGCAGGCGTTAATGAAATTGCGCCGTCAGGAATCGGGCATGGATTTTCAGCGTTTGCCGCTGCATGAAATTGTCTGTATTTCCGGGCTATGGATTGATGAAAATGGCGCAATGAAGCTGTTTTCATTTAGCCGCGAGCAATACGGCGAAGCGGAGATTTTAAAAAAATTCCTGTCCATTTTTGACAAGCGTCATCCGACATTGGTCAGCTGGAATGGCTCGCAATTTGATTTGCCGGTGATTCTGTTCCGCGCCATGTATCATGGTCTTTCGGCACCAAGTTTGTTTGATCAGGGCGAAATTGATCAGCAAAAGCGCTATAATAATTACCAGAACCGTTACCATCAGCGTCATGTCGATTTAATGGATGTCATGGCCATGTTTAATGGTCGTCATTTCCAGAAGTTGGATGATATTGCACACCTGTTGGGCTTTCCGGGCAAGCGCGGTGATGGTGCTTACCATGTTCCGGAATATGTCCGAGCGCAACAGTGGTCAAAACTGACCAGCTACTGTGAAGGCGATGTGCTGAATACCTGGCTGATCTATTTACGCTGGTTATTGCTGAAAGGTCAGTTACTGACTGAAGACCATCGTTACTGGATTCAAGCCACCATCCAGTATTTACAGCAACAACCGCAACATGCGGATTTTCTCCAGGTATGGCGTGAAACCTCACAACATACCGAATTTACCACTGCAGATTTTTTCTCTCCCACACTTTAGGTATTCATGAAACATAGAACCAAGCCACGTCCAGCTCAATATCCGATTTATACGTTTCAGGTTGAGTCTCTTTCACATGAAGGACGGGGGATAGCACACTATGGATCACATCCCGATCATCCGAGTGACAAGCACGGTAAAAAAGTTTTTATTGCTTATGCCTTGCCTGGTGAGACGGTGAGAGCCCAAATTACCAATGTGGTGAAACGTTTAGAAGAAGCAGATTGTGTTGAAATTCTGAGTCAGCCTTCGCATTTGCGTGTTCAACCGCCATGTCCGCATTTCGGTGTCTGTGGGGGCTGTAATATGCAGCACATCCAGCAAGATGAGCAAATTCGACTCAAACAGGATGTCTTGAAATCTCATCTGGAACATTTTGCCGGCATTCAACCCGAACAATGGTTGGCACCATTACGTTCCAAGCGAGAGGATTACCGCCGTAAAGCGCGTATTGGTGTGCGCTATATTCCGGCTAAAGATCAACTGGTGGTGGGTTTTCGTGAGCGTCAGAGCAATAAACTGACTCCGATTGACCGTTGTATGGTACTAGACCGTGAATTTGGTTCCATCACCGAGTTAAAACAATTACTCCAAAGTCTAAAGGGCAAAGCAGCGATTGGTCATGTAGAATTGGCCATGGGTGATCAGGATATTGCACTGCTGGTTCGTCATACTGAAAAATTGTCATCCGATGATGTCAACCAATTAAAACAGTTTACGTTAAACAGACAGTGGCAGTTGTATTTGCAGCCTGCAGGTAGCGACAGTTTGCATCGGGTGGATGATCCGACCGCGGCGATGCGTTTGCATTATGCTTTGGATGAGTTTGATGTGAAATTTGGCTTTAATCCGCTGGATTTTACTCAGGTCAATTCGACCATTAACCCGCAGATGGTGAAGCTGGCATGTGATTTGCTTCAGTTGCAGCAAGGTGAACGCGTTCTCGACCTGTTTTGTGGTTTAGGAAATTTTTCTTTACCCCTGGCTCGTTGTGTCGGTGAAGCCGGACAAGTAGTCGCTGTTGAAGGAAGTGAAGAAATGGTACAACGTGGGGCAGAAAATGCTAAACAAAACGGCATGACTCACGTTCAGTTCCATTCACAAGATTTAACAAAAGATTTTTCGCAGCATTCTTGGGCAAATCAAGGATTTGATGCATTATTGATTGACCCTCCACGTTCAGGTGCGGAAGAAATAATGTATTATGTGCCCAAGTTTGGTGCAAAAAGAATCGTTTATGTATCATGTAATCCTGCAACATTGGCGCGAGATGCGGGTGTACTGGCGAAACATGGTTATCGATTAAAAAAGGCTGGGGTAATGGACATGTTTACCCATACGGGACATGTGGAATCTATTGCCTTATTCGAAAAATATAAAGAAATAAACGATTTATAATATGAAGTGTAAAAAAGTAGGAGTAGGGTATGGTCACAGTACGTGAGCAACTTCCTGGACGTCTCAATGAGTTGTCGGAGGAAGCGACTGTAGAACATGCCGAACAAGCTCGACATGATTTGGCTGAATGGTTAAATCGGGTTCGTGGCATATTAGATGATACGGCGCTAAAACAACTCGAAGAAGTTGCCCATCTGACTTTATATAAAGAGCTACAAACGACAGTCGATCATCGCTCAAATACCTTTTATACCGGCATTGAAATGGCGGATATTTTGGCGCATCTGCATGTCGATGAAGCGACCTTGTCTGCTGCAATGCTGTATCGTAGCGTTCGTGAAGGCGTGATGACGCTGGAAGAAGTACAGCAACATTTTGGCGAGCAAGTCTATAGTCTGGTGCAAGGGACACTGGCGATGGGTAAGCTTTCCGAGCTGATTGAAAAGAACAAGCGTCTGGAAGATCATTTTAACAACAACCAGCGTGAACATTTAAGCGGCATTTACAAGATGCTGATTTCAGTGACTGAAGATGTTCGCGTAGTACTGATCAAGCTGGCAGAACGTACCTATGCCTTGCGTGAGCTGACCAAAGCTTCTCGAGAACGTCAGGAACGTGTGGCGCGTGAAATTCTGACCATTTACTCGCCTTTGGCGCACCGTCTGGGGATTGCCCAACTGAAATGGGAGCTTGAAGATTTAGCTTTCCGTTATCTGGCACCAGAACGCTATAAAGAAATTGCCTCTTTACTGAATGAAAAACGGCTTGAGCGTGAACAATATATCCAGTTTGTGATTGATAAACTGAAGAATGAGCTGGCTCAGTACAATATTGAAGCCGAGATTAGCGGGCGGGTGAAACACATTTATTCGATTTATCGAAAAATGAAAAGCAAGAACCTGAGCTTTGACCAGCTTTATGATATTCGTGCGGTTCGGGTATTGGTCAAAACCGTCCCCGAGTGCTATCACTCTTTAGGGATTGTGCATCAAATCTGGCGTCATATTCCGCATCAGTTTGATGATTACATTACTAATCCCAAAGCCAATGGCTACCGTTCATTACATACTGCGGTCATTGCCGAAAACAAGTCCCTTGAAGTGCAAATTCGTACCAAGGATATGCATGAAGAGGCAGAACTTGGAGTATGTTCGCACTTTAACTATAAAGAAGGCGCGAAAAATACCGATCATTCCTTCAATCATCGTTTGCATTCATTGCGTGCCGTACTTGAACATTATCAGGAACGTAACGATGCCAGTGCGCATAAATCAGATGATGAAACTGAAAATTTTGAACAGATTCAAGATTTCGAAGGCTTTGAAAAAATTTATGTGTTTAGCCGTGATGGGGATATTAAAGAATTACCGCGTGGCTCGACCGTTTTAGACTTTGCTTATCACGTCCATACTGAAGTGGGCAACAAGTGCTATGCGGCACGTGTGAATCAGCGCTATGTACCGTTGACCTATACTCTAAAAACTGGTGAACAGGTCGAAATTTTAACCAAGAAAGATCGCGAGCCGAATCGCGACTGGCTGGTAAATTCGCTCGGCTACATTAAGACCGCACGTGCTCGCGACAAACTGCGTCATTGGTTCAGACAGCAAGACCGCAGTAAGAACCTGGAAGTGGGTCGTGAAATTCTCAACAAAGAACTTTCACGTCTGGCGATTCATCCTAAAAGTATTGATTTGAATGATTATTGCAATCACTTTAACGTCAAATTGGGTGAAGATATCCTGATTGGACTGGTAAATGGCGATATTAGCCTGCATGCCATGATCAATCAGATCAATCGTCATATGCACATTGGTCAGGATGAACCGGAGTTGGTGCTTAAACCGACCTTGAATCCACGTGCCAGTCATACCTTGTCGGCACATGGTATTTTAATTGACGGTTTGGACAATGTGGAACTGCATATTGCACAGTGCTGTCAGCCGGTGCATGGTGAATCGATTGGCGGTTATATCACCCTGAACCGTGGTGTCAGTATCCATAAGGTGGCCTGTCCGGATTATGTACGCATGATTTCTCAGGAACCTGAACGTGCTGTCGAAGCCGACTGGGAAATGCAGCCGACCCGTGGTCAAAGTGTACAGATTGTGGTGGAAGCTTATGACCGCCGCGGTCTGCTCAAAGATTTGACTCAAGTGATTTTCTCGGATCAGATCAATATCCGTCAGGTAAATACCATTTCTGAAGCAGACGGTATTGCCAACATGAAACTGTTGATTGAGGTCAAAGGTCTGGCACAGCTTTCACGTCTGTTGGCACGTCTGGAGCAGCAGCCGGGTATCATTAGTGCTCGCCGATTGGTTCAGGGCAATTAATTAAATCCTTAAATTCAGAATTGAAAAAACCAGCATCGTGTTGCTGGTTTTTTTATGTATAAGCAGTTTTCAACTCAATTATCAATAAAATACGCAATTAAATCAAAACTATAAATTTAGATAATTAATCTTCTACAAGATACTTTTTGTGTAATTTTTATTACAAATGCTATAATCCCGCCAATAAAATGGCCTTGAGCCAAACGATTAAAGGGTGTGGAAATTACGGCAATGCTTCAAATCAATGTGTCACAACTGTGCATGAGTCGTGCCGATGGAACAGTTCCAGCCCTCGAACAAATTCCGGCCATGCAGCGCAGACGACTGTCGGGGATTGCCAAATTGGCATTAAGCAGTGCCATTCAATCGCTGAATTCCGAAGCGGTAGATTATATTGTCTGGGCATCGCAGTATGGTGATGAACATAAGACGCTAAAAATTCTGGCAGATGTACTGCAAGATCAAACGCCGTCACCGACCCAGTTTTCAACTTCCGTACATAATGCCATTGCCGGGCTGTATTCAATTTTATGTCAGGATGCAACCCCATCGACCAGTTTGGCTGCATCGTGGAGTGAAGCACTGGTTGAAGCCTATGCCTGGTTAAAGACTAGTGGTCAGCCCAATGCACGTGTATTGGTGGTGTATTACGATGAAGCTTTACCGGAAATTTATCAGGAAGCTCAGCCATTCAGCGGTTTTGCCATGTCGGCAATCATTAGTTTAGAGATGCCAAATCTGCAACTAGACATGCATGCGTTAAGCAATCATCGTCATAAATATATCGATGCTCAGAATTTTTATGATTTTTGGCAGCAATCTGAACAGGATTTAAAACATCCTCAAACTCAGGCATGGCAAAAATGTTAAAACGCAATCAGATTAAACAAAAAGCCAACTATCTGTGGCGTGTTGGCGCAACCGGTTTTAGTTTTGCCAGTTTTGGCATTGGCGGTGTGGCCATTGGTGCGCTGGTGGCTCCTTTGGTGAATTTATCTACCCAGAACCCAGGTTTAAGACAGCAGCGTACCCAGCAAGTCATTCAGCACAGTTTCAAGGGCTTTACCGAAATGATGGTAAAACTTGGAATTATGACCTATGACATTGAAGGATTGGAAAAATTGCAGCACAGTAAGCAAGAGCTGGTGATTGCCAACCATCCTACCCTAGTAGATGTAGTGGTACTGATTGGTTTGATGGAGCAGGCCAACTGTGTCGTGAAACAGGCACTGTGGTCGAATCCGTTTACCAAAGGTCCGGTGCAAAATGCCGGCTATATTTTAAATGCCGGTTCTGAACAGTTTATTCATGACTGTGTGGAAAAATTACAGCAGGATCAGTCAGCTTCGTTACTGATTTTTCCGGAAGGTACACGTACGGCAAAAGGGGGATTACTGAATGAGTTTCAGCGCGGGGCTGCGAATATTGCGATTCGTGCCAACGTGCCGATTCGTCCGGTACTGATTACTTGTACGCCTTCAACCTTAACCAAGAATGAAAAGTGGTATCACGTTCCTTCACGTCCATTTCATATTCACGTGAAAGTACTAGATGCCATTCAAGTCGATGATCTTTTGGAGAATACCACCGTAAATCCAAAAAATGTGCGTCAGCTCAATCATCAATTACACCAATTTTTTAACCAAGAGTTATCTAAAAAATGAGCAATCTTGCTGATGAATTAAAGCAAATGATTATTGATGTACTGGCCCTTGAGGACATCAGCATAGAAGATATTGAAACTGAAGCACCTTTATTTGGTGATGGCTTGGGTCTAGATTCTATTGATGCATTGGAACTCGGTTTGGCCTTGAAAAAACGTTACAACATTCATTTGAATGCTGAATCGGCAGAAACCAAACAGCATTTTAAATCAATTCAAAGCCTGGTGGCTTTGGTTGAAGCACAGCAACAGGCATAAGAGGTTGGGATGTTAACTCAGGAACAAGTACTGGAAAAACTTAGAGAATGGATGGAAGATCTGTTCGAAATTGCCCCTGAAGATGTTCAGCTGGATGCAAATTTAGCCACGGATCTGGATGTTGACAGTATTGATGCGATTGATCTTGTAGTCAAAATTAAAGAACTGACTGGTAAACAGGTCAATCCTGAAGACTTTAAAAGTGTACGCACAGTGCAGGATGTGGTGACTGTGATTCAGAACATGTCTGCTGCATGAAAATGATTTTTAAAGGGATAGTGGCAATCGGGTTGATGCTCTATCCCTTTTTAGTGGGCTATAGTTTGGCACATGGACAATATGTCTGGGTCAGCAGCCTGCTGATTGTTTTGGGTCTATTGCGTCTGTTCAGTAAGGGCAATGCCTTGCTGTGGCCTTTAACTGGCTTTGCCATTCTATGCGGCAGCTTGAGCCTGATTTTAAAAGATCATGCCTGGCTGAAACTGTATCCGGTGTTGATGAGTGTGGGTGCATGTATAATTTTTGCCTCCACTTTAATTCGACCACCGTCAATGATTGAGCGTTTTGCCCGTCTGGCAGAACCGGATTTACCCGAAGCCGGGGTGATCTGGACCCGTAAAGTGACCATTGTCTGGTGCGGTTTTTTTGTGCTAAATGCCCTGATTGCTTTGGCAACCGTACTCTTTGCCTCCATGCAGACTTGGGTCTTGTATAACGGCTTTATTTCCTATGTGTTGATGGGATTATTACTGCTAGGCGAATTTATCTTGCGTAAGCGACAGCAGCGCTTAAACCAAATTCAGGAATAAAAACAGAATATTATGTTGTGTCATTTTCAAAATCATCTTCATTCACTGAAACCGCTGTGTATTCAGCCCGATTTAAGCCAAGTCCATTTTCAGGATTTCTGGCAGGATGTGATACAACAAAGTCATGAAATTAAGGCACTTTCACAGGACAGTTGGGCACTTTGGGAGCCTGACAGTTATCAATTTTTAGTGCTGTTATTTGCGGCACTGTTGGCCAAAAAACAGGTATTACTACCTCCGCACCGGGTCAGTGACTTAGAAAAAGAACTGGCTGAACAGAACATTTATTTTTTGCAGCGCCAAGCCGTCCCCGCTCCACAAAATCCAAATATTGAATTAAATCTGGATGATGCCTTTCTGACTCAGGCACAGGTTTATTTTTATACTTCCGGTTCTACCGGGCAGCCGAAGAAAATCCCGCGCAGCTTGCGGCAGTTGCTGAATGAAGTGCAGGGGCTGGATGCCAGTTTTCAGTTGCCTGAGCAGGCGATTGCCATCGCGACAGTGAGTCATCAGCATATTTATGGTTTGCTGTTTAAGTTGCTATGGCCACTGGCAAGCGGGCGCTGTTTTTATCAGGCACAGCTGGCTTTCCCGGAAGATGTGGCCGATATTCAGAAAAAACTAGCTGCTTTCCAACTAGAGAATTATGTCATTTCCAGTCCGGCATTGTTAAAACGCTGGACTCAGGATGTGCTGTTGCAAGATTGCTTAACTGTATATTCATCCGGTGGAAAACTGGAATCCGGTGTACGGCCGTATCTGAACCGACCAATTACTGAAGTGTTTGGTAGTTCGGAAACCGGCGGGATTGCGCACCGACAGCAGGATGATGCCTTGTGGACACCGTTTGCCAATGTCGATATACAGGCTACTGAACAGCAGGAACTACAAGTTAAAACCAATCATGCTTTTAGTGCAGACTGGATTTTGACTGGCGATAAAGTTGAACTGGTTGAAGCAGATAATTTAAAAAGCCCATTCCGTTTGTTGGGACGTTTAGACCGTATTGTCAAACTGGAAGAAAAGCGCTTAAGTCTGGATGCAATTGAACAGAAAATTGTCGAGTTGGATGACATGCTGCAGTGTCATGTGCTGATTCTGGAACGTGAACATCGCCAGATTTTAGCCTGTGTTGCGGTATTGTCAGAGCAGGCCAGACAGCAATTGCAAAATGGCAGCAAAGCGCAGTATATCGCAGCCTTAAAAGCCCAGTTGAAAGCCAAACTGGAAAGCATTGCCATTCCAAGACAGTGGCGTTTTTTGACACAATTACCGCAAAATTCCCAATCTAAGCTGAATAAACAATACATGAAATCCTTATTTCAACCTATGTTATTGCCTATTGTATTGGAACAACAGAATGATGCGGATTCAGCGTCATATCGTTTGGAGTTTTCACCTGAACTGGAATGCTTTAAAGGGCATTTTCCGGACTATCCTATTTTCCCGGGGGTAGGTCAGATCGGGTTTATTCAGCATTTTGCCCGCCAGACCTGGGCCGACCTGGAATGGTGTAACGGTTTTGAGCAGTTGAAATTTCAGGATCTGATCAAGCCTTATATGGTGCTTCAATTGAAATTGACCAGAAAATTGCACAAAGTCAGTTTTGAACTCAGCCATGCAGATCAGACCTTGGCCTCTGGACGATTGTTGTTTAAAACACCGAGCGATCAGATTTAAAGGTAAATGTATATGCAGCAATGTTTTGTGATTCCAGTTTATAACCATCCTTATTATATTGAGGCGCTGGTTGAGCATTTGGATCATTTTCAGAAGCCGATCATTCTGGTCAATGATGGCAGTGATGCTGCATGCACTACGCTTTTACATCACATTGCTGAACAGCATTCAAGCGTGGAGCTGGTTGAACATGGCCATAACCAAGGTAAAGGACAGGCGGTGATCACCGGTTTGCGTCATGCGCATAAACTAGGTTTCAGTCATGCCTTACAGCTTGATTCTGACGGTCAACATGACTGGCAGGATGTGGCCAAATTCTTGGAAATATCTCAACAAAATCCAGAAGCCATGGTTATCGGCCAGCCAGTTTTTGATGAGTCTGTACCGAAAAAACGCCTTTATGGCCGTTATGCGACTCATATCTGGGTATGGATCAACAGCCTGTCTTTTGACATTAAGGACAGCATGTGCGGTTTCCGGGTTTATCCTTTAGCCGCTACCATTAAGGTGCTGGATTCTGCAAAATTTCAGCCGCGTATGGGCTTTGACAGTGAAATTCTGGTGCGTCTGAAATGGGCCAATCTGCCTTTTATCAATGTACCGACCAAAGTCATTTACCCTGAAGGCGGTATTTCTCATTACCATGTCTGGCGAGACAATCTGGGCATGAGTAAGGCTCATGCCAAATTGCTGGGCGGGATGCTGATTCGTTTGCCAAAATTGCTGGCACAGAAAGTAAAAGGTTGATTCTGTGGCCGAGCTAAATTCAAGCAAATGGAGTGACATTCAAGAACGTGGTGGCATGACCTCACTGAGTCTGGTACTGGCATTCTATCGTCTGGGTGGCCGATGGTTATGCCGGGCACTGATGTATTTTGTGATTCTGTGGTACTGGCTGTTTTCGACCGTCGCGCGTCAGTCTTCACTACAATATTTAACCCGATTGCATCATTTTGCCGGCAAAAATTCTCCATTTTCGCATCCACCGAGTCTGGCACATAGCTATCAGCATTTCATGCAGTTTGGTGAATGCATTCTGGATAAAATTGAAGGCTGGCTGGGTAAAATCCCGGAACAGCAACTGGTTTTGCATGGACATGAACATTTCCGCGCGCATTATCAAAAAGGTGCGGTGATTGTGGTGTCGCATTTCGGCAATATTGAATTGCTGCGTGCCATTAAGTCGGAACATCCACAGAAAATTAATGTCTTGGTCTATCAAAAACATGCCACCAAATTTAACCAGTTTTTGAAAAAATTGAACGACCATGCCGATGTCAATCTGGTTTCGGTGGATGAACTGGGTATTGAAACTGCCTTGGTATTGCAAGAAAAACTGGATCGCGGTGAATGGGTCATAGTTGCAGCAGACCGTGTGCCAGTGGAATCGGATCGGGTACAGCCGATTTCATTTTTATGCGAACAGGCCAACTGGCCACAAGGCGCGTGGATTCTAGCCAGTCTGCTTAAAGTTCCGGTGCTCGCCGTGTTTTGTTATCGCGTGGCCGACAGCTTTGAAGTGCATGTTCATCCGATTGCCGAGCAACTGAATTTCCCACGGAAAAACCGTCTGCAAGCCATGCAAACGACGACCCGTGAATATGTGACATTACTCGAGCAGCACTGCATTCGTGCGCCCTATCAATGGTTTAATTTTTATAATTTCTGGAACAAACAATAATGCAAGTGTTAGTTGTTGGGGAAAATCCACTTTCAATTGAAGATGTCGTCGCTGTAGCGCGTCAGGAAAAATCAGTGGCTTTACCGGCCAGTGCTGAATGGCGTGATTTGATTCAGCGCGGCGCCGATTTTCTGGATCAGTTGCTGCAAGATGAAGGCGTGATTTATGGCGTTACTACCGGTTATGGCGATTCCTGTCTGGTGGAAATTCCCGCGCATCAGGTCAATGAACTGCCTTTGCATTTATCGCGCTTTCATGGCTGTGGCCTCGGTCAGAATTTAGATTTAATCACCGCACGTGCGGTGGTGGTAACCCGGTTATGTTCACTGGCACGCGGTTATTCGGGTGTTTCGCATGCCTTGCTGCAACGTCTGGTGTGGATGCTGAATGAAAACGTGATTCCGGTAATTCCTTCTGAAGGTTCGGTTGGAGCCAGTGGGGATTTAACGCCATTATCTTATATTGCGGGTGCTTTGGTCGGTGAACGTGACGTTTACCATCAGGGACAGATTGTTCCGATCAGCCAAGTGTATGCAGAAAAAGATATGCAGCCTTTGGTAATGCGTCCTAAAGAGGGGCTGGCACTGATGAATGGTACAGCGGTGATGACGGCGATTGCCTGCCTGAACTATAAAAAAGCTGAACAGATCAGTTTGGCCAGCACCTGCATTACTGCGCTGAATGTATTGGCTCTAGAAGGTAATCCGAGTCATTTTGATGAAGTGCTGTTCGCACAAAAACCGCATCCGGGTCAGCAAAATATTGCTGCGCAATTGCGGAATTGGCTAAACAGTGAAGTGCAAACAGAACATCAGAGTTCACGCTTGCAAGACCGTTATTCGCTACGCTGTGCGCCGCATATTATTGGTGTGTTTGAAGATTCTAAACCCTGGTTACGCCAGTTTATTGAAAATGAACTGAACTCCAGCAATGACAATCCGCTGATTGATCCGGTGAATTTACGCGTGTTGCATGGCGGTCATTTCTATGGCGGTCATATTGCCCAAGCCATGGATAGCCTGAAAATCATGATTGCCAATATTGCCGATTTAATGGACCGCCAATTTGCGCAACTAGTCGATTATAAAATGAATAATGGTTTGCCACGCAATCTGACCGGGGCAACCGATGAGCGTTTGCCGCTAAATCATGGCTTTAAAGCGGTACAGATTGGCGTATCGGCATGGACCGCGGAAGCCTTGAAACAAACCCTTTCAGCATCCATTTTTTCGCGCTCGACCGAATGTCATAACCAGGACAAAGTCAGTATGGGCACCATTGCCGCGCGTGATGCCAGCCGCGTGATTGTGCTGACTGAACAGGTGATTGCAGCCTTGTGCTGTGCCAGCGTGCAAGCGGTGAACTTAAAAGGGTTAGATGGCAAGTTAGCTGAAGTCTTAACTGCTTTTAAAGTTTGGGTATTACAAACCTTTGATTACGTGGTAGAAGACCGTCCGTTGCAACAGGAGTTGCAGCAACTGGTGAATCGTCTGGAAAGTTTAGAATTATTGAATAGTGTACTTGTTCGCTAAAAATATCAGGAAATAAACTATGCATGCCGATGTGATGATTGAAGTGCCATTTCATGATGTAGATACCATGGACGTGGTTTGGCATGGGCATTATTTAAAGTATTTTGAAATTGCGCGCTGCAAGTTGCTGGATCAGTTTGATTATAACTATAAGCAGATGCGCGCTTCTGGCTATGCCTGGCCGGTGATTGAAAGTCATGTGCGTTATGCGCATGGCATCCTGTTTGAACAGAAAATTCGCGTGCGTGCCATCTTAAAAGAATGGGAAAACCGCCTGAAAATTGAGTATCAGATTTTTGATGCCCAAAGTGGTAAAAGGCTGACTAAAGGTTATACCACGCAAGTGGCGGTAGATATAGAAAGCCGTGAAATGTGTTTCCAGTCACCGCAAATTTTATTGCAGCGTTTACACGCATGGTCTGAGTTTAAACCGGAGTAAAGCAGATGACATCTCTCAATCTACAACGTGCAGTATGGCTGGTGTTGGCCGCGATATTGTCCCTGATTATTGTACTATCGCAGCCTGTACATGCGCAAAATCCGCAGCTCAAACAAATTTTTAGCCAGCTCTCCGAAACCCCAACCGTGCGTGCTAATTTTGAACAGCAAAAAAAACTGGCGAGCATGAATAAAACTTTTGTATCCAAAGGCACAGTGTTATTTTCCAAGTCACAAGGGGTGATCTGGAAAATCCAAAATCCGGTCAAAGCCGACCTGATTGTGACGCCGCGTAAACTGGTACAAAAAACCCAGCGTACCTATAGCCAGATTGAAATTGATAAATCACCATATGGTTCGGTCGCGACCATGTTCTTACAGCTGATGTCGGGGAATGAAGCGGCTTTGGCCAAAAACTTCAATATTGTTTCGGCCAGTTATAGCCCGGCACAATGGAGTGTGGCCTTAACTCCAAAAAGCAGTCTGTTTAAGAAATTATTTGTTCGGGTTGATGCGCAAGGGCAGCGTTATGTTGACCGTATCGTGATTCGCGAGAAAGCCAATAACAGCACCAGCATTCGCTTTAGCCAGCAAACCATCCAACCCCAAACCTTAACGGCTGAGGAAAATGCACTTTTCCAACTGGCAAAATAAATTTACCGCACTGTGGCTACTTGTACTCTGCGTGATTGCCATTGCGCTGGGTAGTGCATGGCTGAGAAAAGACATTCATATTCAAACCAATATCTTTGCTTTATTGCCGGAAGCCCACCATGACCCGCGGCTGGAACGGGCGCAGCAATATGTCAGTCAGCAGCTGAATGACAAAGTCTTTGTGGTGCTGAATGCCCAGGATGATGCCGCCCTGACCAAAGCTACAGCGACTTTTAAACAAAGCGTGGCGGCAACGGATTTATGGCAACCGTTACATGCACAGCTGGACAGTGAGAAGTTTGCCCAAGTGTTGTATCAGCATCGTACCGGTCTGCTGTCATCCACAGATCAAAAGCTGCTAGAGCAACAGGACTATACCGCGCTGAGCGAACAGGGCCTGTTGCAGATCATGAGTCCGGGTATGCCGGTCACAGCAGAGCTGTTACAACAAGACCCGCTCTTATTATTTCCACGTTATGCTGTCGGCTTATCCGCTTTACAGGCGAACCCGGATATTGCGCTGGAAGATGGCTTTGCCACCATTCGCGATGAGCAGGGCATTTCCCGTCTTATGGTGTTGCAGCTTAAAAATAGCCCTTACAATATTGATTATCAGGAAAAAACTGCCGCATGGATTGCGCAGTTAAATTTAAAATTGAAACAGATGCGAGTTGAGCCGCATTGGACCGGCACATTGCTGTTTGCCCAATTCGGTACCACCTCGGCGGAAAAAGAGATTTCCACCATTGGGGTTGGTTCTACAGTAGGGATTTTCCTGTTAGTACTGTTCGGTTTCCGCTCGGTTCGTCCGATGCTCACGGAAATGATAGCCGTAGGCACCGGCTGTCTGGTGGCGTTTGCCATCACCCATGCGGTGTTTGGGGAAATTCACCTGATGACCTTGGTGTTTGGTGCCAGTCTGGTCGGGGTCTGTGTCGATTTTTCCTTTTACTTTATGGCCATGCAGTCGCAGCATCGGCATATTGACGGTTTTGCCGTACTGAAACCGTTGTTGCCCAGTCTGTTTATGGGTCTAATGACCACCTTGGTGGCTTATATTTTCCTCAGCTTTACCCCATTTCCAGGCTTTAGGCAGATTGCTGTTTTCTCAATGGTGGGGCTGGCTGCGGCATGGATCACCAGCATTTTATTGTTGCCAAGACTGCCGGCGTTAAATGCTGAACCGGCGATTCGCCGCCTAAGTTTTATTGGCCAAGCCCGAACCTTTATTCAGGCCAGAAAGGGGTTGCGTTATGGCTTGATCGCTGTGATTACGGTCGTCACCGGCAGCAGCCTGATGTTGCTGCAAAGCAATGATGATATCCGTAACCTGCAAAGTATGGATCAAAAGCTGAAACAGGAAGACCAGTATGTGCGTGAACGCTTTATGCAGCAGCAAAGCAGCGAATACTTTGTGGTGCATGGCAACACGGCTCAGGAACTGGAACAAAACGAACAGCAACTGCTACAAAAACTGCAAGTGTTACAGGAACAAAACAAACTGGAAAATTTCCAGGCTCTAGGCCAATGGCTGCCATCCAAAGCACAGCAGCAACACAATATTGAGTTGTTGCAGGCCATTCCAGCCAGTGCCTTGCAGGACTATGCAGCAGCCTTGCAACTGAATCCGGCAGAAGTACTGGCCTGGCAAAAGCAGTTGGCCGAGCAGCCTTTACTCAGTTCTACTGAAATGAAGCAGCATCCTTTAGCCTTTTTACAAATGAGTCCAACCGAGCGTCTGGTGCTGTTGCAAAATGTCCATGATGTAACTGCCTTGCAGCAGCTGAATAGTCCGCAGACCCAATTATTGCGTCCGGTGAATCAGCTGTCTGAGCTGTTCCAGCAACACCGTATTCAGGCGCAGTGGTTACTGGTTTCTGCTTTAATCTGCTTGATGATTGGTCTGGGCATCATTTATGGCATCAAGTCAGTTTTGCCTTTGGTGCTACCGGTGAGTCTGGCGTTGATGACCACCTTTGCGATTCAGGCCTGGCTGGGTGTGGAAATCAATCTGTTCAGCATTATGGGCACCTTCCTGATTATCGGGATTGGTGTGGACTATGCCATTTTCTATAGACACGGACATGACCATCCTCAAGTGGTGGGCATGGCCTTATTCCTATGTATGATGTCGACCTTGCTCGGTTTCGGGTTATTATCCTTTAGCCATACCTATGCCATTCACTGCTTTGGTCTGACCGTGTTACTTGGGGTTATTTTTTCATTTATCTATGCAACATTGTTTACATCATCCGATGCCAAACATGTTGTACTTCAACAATATCAGCCAAAGAGCTGAGAAAATAAGGTACCGTGCAATGAGCACTATGCAACATACAGATGTATTAATTATTGGCGCAGGGCCATCGGGGAGTTCGGCAGCAGCATTACTGCGCCAAAAGGGCTATCAGGTCACGATCATCGAAAAACAACATTTTCCACGCTTTTCCATTGGGGAATCATTACTGCCACAATCGATGGTATTTCTGGAAGAAGCAGGCTTGCTGGAAACCGTGCGTGAGCATGTCGAACAGTTTGCTTTCCAGTTTAAAAATGGTGCAGCCTTCTTAAAGGGCAAGCAGCGCAGTTTTTATGATTTCCGCGAGAAATTTAGCGATGGCCCAGGCACCACCTGGCAAGTGCGCCGTGCCAATTTTGACCATTTGCTGGCACAACAGGCAGAAAAATACGGTGCAGACATCCGTTTCGGTCATGAAGTAGTCGATGTTGATGTTGCTCCGGAGCATCCAGTGTTAACCGTAAAAGATGAACAGCAAAATGTGTATCAGATTCAGGGTAAATTTTTACTCGATGCCAGTGGTTTTGGCCGAATCCTGCCAAAATTTTTGAACCTGGAAAGCCCGTCTGATTTCCCGGTACGCCGTGCCGTGTTTACTCATATTGAAGATGGCATTCTGGATGATCCCGATTTTGACCGCGAAAAAATTCTGATTACGGTGCATGCCAAAGATCCACGGGCCTGGTATTGGCTGATTCCATTTGCCGATGGCCGTTGCTCTTTCGGGGTGGTGGCAGAGCAGGATTTCTTTGAGCACTATGGCTTTGATGGCAGTGCCGATTACGATCTGGAAGCTTTATTCAAGCGTATTCTGGCAGATGAAGAAAGCCTGTCACATGTACTGCGCAATGCCAAATTTGACACGCCGGTACGTACACTGGTGGGCTATTCTGCCGATGTCAAACATCTGGCAGAACGCAACTATGCCTTGCTCGGTAATGCCGGTGAATTCCTCGATCCGGTATTCTCTTCAGGTGTAACGATTGCCTTAAAATCTTCAAGTCTGGCCATTCCTCTGGTCGATCAGCAGCTGCAAGGACAGCCGGTCGACTGGACAGAGCAATATGAAAAACCGTTACGTGCAGGCATTCAGGTGTTCCGCGCCTATGTGGAATCGTGGTATAGCGGTGAATTTCAGGATGTGGTGTTTTCGAAAAATCAGGATGACAAAATCCGCCGTATGGTGTCATCGCTATTGGCAGGATATGCTTGGGATACAACCAATCCAATTTATAAAAATGCCAAAAAGCGTTTAAGCACGCTGGCAGAATATTGCCGTGATCCGCAATTACAACACATCGAGATGAACGGTGCCTAGAATGAAACTGAAATGGATGGGGATTTTGCTTGGTACTGTCCTGCTATGCGGTGGCTGCCAGTCCATGTTGCCTAAAGCACCAGGTTTGGCAACGGCAGCCTGGGCTGCACAAAACTACCAGCGTCAGGATCAGTTAGAAATTCAGTGGAAAGAGCACAGTTTCAGCTTTTTGCTGTATCAGCAACAACAGGGTTCAAAGCTGGAAATGCTGGCTTTGACCCTGACCGGGCAGCAGTTATTCAAGCTCAGTTTTGATGGCCGCAAGGTTCATGTCGAACAGCGCATTGAGCAAATGAAACTGTTGCCATTTGAATTTGTAGTGCGCGATATTCTCTATGCCACCTATCCGAATTTTGCCCAGTTACAGCAGCAGAATATCAGAGTTGAAACTTCAGCTCAGACCCAGAAAGTGTTTATCAATCAGCAGCATGTGCTCAATATCCAGCAGCAGGATGATGCCATTGAGCTGAATAATGTACAGGTGCCGTATCAAATGGTCATCAGTCGCATCAATGATGGCTTGGAAAACTCAGATGTGGAAAGTACAAATCTGGAAAGCACTGAATAAGAAGGGATGATTATGGGCGATAAAATCACGACACAACATCCTGCAGTGGGCATTCAGTTTAGCGTCGGCTTATCTGCACTCGGAAATACGGCTGAACAGATCAAGCAGGCGCTGACTACACCGCAAAATACCTTGAGCTTAAGTAAAGGTTTTATTCCAGAAAAAAAGGTTTGGGTGGGGGCTTATCAACAGCCCTTAATCGATAATATCCCAGCGTTTTTGCAGGATGTGGATTCGCGTAATCTACGTTTTGCCTTAACGGCTTTAAGTTCTATTGAAACTGAAATTCGCGACTATACCGCGCAATTTGGCCGCAAACGTCTGGCGATTATTCTGGGTACTTCTACTTCAGGTATTGCTGACAATGAAAAACTGCTGAAACAGTATTTTAATAATCACACCGAGATTGCAATTGATCATTATAAGCAGGAAATGGGTAGTCTGGCCAAAGGCCTGCAAATGTATCTGGGCTGGGAAGGTCCGGCATATACCATTTCGACGGCCTGTTCTTCCAGTGCCAAAGCCATGGCAGCAGGACAGCGTTTGATTAATGCCGGTCTGGCGGATGCGGTACTGGTGGGTGGTGTCGATACCCTATGTAAACTGACATTGAATGGTTTTCATAGTCTGGAAAGTCTGTCTAATGATTTATGTCAGCCCTGTGGCGCACAGCGTGACGGGATTAATATTGGCGAAGCGGCCGGGCTGTTTTTATTGTCCAAAGAAACTGCGCCAGTGATGCTGATGTCAGCCGGCGAGTCGATGGATGCCTGGCATATTTCTGCGCCGCATCCGGAAGGAAAAGGCGCGGCCGAAGCCATGCAAAAAGCGCTGGATATGGCAGGTATTACAGCCAGCGAGATTGGCTATTTAAATATGCACGGAACGGCAACCCCGCAAAATGATGCCATGGAAATCAAAGCCGTGCAGACGGTATTTCAGTCACATGACGTTCCTATCAGCAGTACTAAGCATAAAACCGGACATTGTCTGGGTGCAGCAGGTGCCATTGAAGCGGTGATTTGTCAGCAGATGCTAGCCGATCAATCCTGGTTACCTTTGCATCATTTTGGAAGCATCGACCCGGAACTGGACGAAGCCAACTATGTGCTGAATGCGCAGTTGCAACAACCGATAGAATATGTCATGAGTAATTCTTTTGCCTTTGGCGGCAGCAATATCAGCCTAATTTTTGGAACAAAACTGAAATGATGGATGCAGTACAGTTTATCCCGCATGAACAGCCAATGGTGTTTGTCGATCATCTGATTGAAGCCAATGATGTGTTTGCCATTGCGGAATTGGTGATTCGGCCTGAACTGATGTTTTGTGAAGCTGAAGGTTTACCGACCTGGACCAGTATTGAGTTGATGGCGCAGACTATTAGCGTCTATGCGGGGCATAAAGGAAAAATGTCGGGCTTGCCACCGAAAATCGGGTTTTTATTGGGTACGCGTAAAATGCAGTTGCCCGTGCCTTATTTCGCTTTAGGGGAAACCCTACGGATTAAAGCCGAACAAGGCTATTTACATGAGGGGCTGGGGCAGTTTCACTGTGAAATTGAATACCGGGAACATCGCTTTAGTGCCATGTTGAGTGTATTTGAGCCGCCAGAAATGAAAGAAGAGATCAGGAAGTCAGTGTGAGTAGACGAATTTTAGTAACAGGCTCAAGCCGCGGAATTGGTAAAGCCATTGCCTTGCAACTGGCACAGGCAGGATTTGATGTCACCGTCCATGCACGCTCCAGACTACAAGAAGCCGAACAGGTCGTGCAGGAAATTCAGGCCTTGGGACAAGCCAGCCATGCACTCTTATTTGACGTAAATGAGCGCGAAAAAGTCATGCAATTGCTGGAGCAAGATGTTGCAGAACATGGCGCATTTTATGGTGTGGTATTGAATGCAGGCTTAACCCGTGATGCAGCATTTCCGGCTTTAACCGACAGTGACTGGGACGAAGTGGTTTCGACTTCTCTGGGCGGTTTTTATAATGTTTTAAAACCGCTGGTTATGCCAATGATTCGCCTGAAACAAGGCGGACGTATTGTGACCCTGTCTTCTGTGTCAGGTTTAATGGGCAATCGTGGACAAGTGAATTACAGTGCGGCAAAAGCCGGTTTAATTGGTGCGACTAAGGCTTTGGCACTGGAGCTGGCAAAACGCAAAATTACCGTTAACTGCGTGGCACCGGGTTTAATTGAAACTGAAATGGTCACTGAAGAAGTGAAAGAACATGCTTTAAAAATGATTCCACTGCAACGCATGGGACATGTTGATGAAGTGGCTAAGGTCGTAAAATTTTTATGCAGTGATGATGCCAGCTATATCACCCGACAGGTGATTTCAGTCAATGGGGGCTTGATTTGATGAAACGTGTTGTGGTCACGGGCATGGCTGGGATTACCTCTTTGGGTGAAACCGCGGAGCAGATTTTTAGTCAATTTGAACAGGGTAAAAGTGGCATTCGCTATATGCCCGACTGGGAAGTGTATACCGACTTGCGCAGCAAACTGGGCGGCCCAGTCGAATCCTATACCATCCCAAAGCATTTTAACCGTAAGGTGACCCGCGGCATGGGCCGAGTCGCCTTGATGTCAACCGTATGTGCGGAAAAGGCTCTAGAAGATGCAGCCCTATTGCATGATCCGATCTTAAGCAGTGGTCAAGCCGGTGTGGCATTTGGTTCATCTGCGGGCAGCGTCGATGCAATTGGCGAATTTGGCAGCATGTTGATTGATAACAACATGAACAAGCTCAATGCCACCACGTATATCCGCATGATGTCGCATACCAGTGCAGTCAACATGACCGTTTATTTTGGCTTAAAAGGCTTAACCTTGCCCACTTCAAGTGCCTGTACTTCTGGTTCTATGGCGATTGGCCAGGCCTATGAAGCGATTAAATACGGCAAGCAAACTGTAATGCTAGCCGGTGGGGCAGAGGAACTCAGCGCCGCAGGTTCTGCGGTGTTCGATGTACTGCTGGCCACCAGCAGCCAAAATGAATATCCGGAAAAAACACCGCGTCCATTCGATGCCAAGCGTGATGGTCTGGTGGTCGGTGAAGGGGCTGGCTGTTTAATTCTGGAAGAATATGAGCATGCCAAAGCACGTGGTGCTAAAATTTATGCAGAAATTATCGGTTATGGCAGCAATACCGACGGTCAGCATGTGACCCGTCCAGATTCCGAGATGATGGGACGTTGTATGGAGCTGGCCTTGGCAGATGCGCAAATTCCGGCAGATCAGATTGACTATGTCAATGCACACGGTACATCCACCGATCAGGGCGATATTGCAGAAACCCAAGCCACTGCTCGCGTACTTGGCAAGAAACCGATCAGCTCACTGAAAAGCTATTTTGGGCATACTTTGGGGGCTTGCGGGGCAATTGAGGCTTGGCTCAGTATTGAGATGATGTCACGAAATACCTTTATCCCGACTTTAAATCTGGATGAAATTGATGCAGCCTGCGGCGATCTGGATTACATCGTCAAACAGTCAAGAAATATACATGCCGACATTATTATGAGTAATAATTTTGCTTTTGGAGGAATTAATACCTCCCTGATTTTTAAACGTGTCTAACAACAACTAGAGGGTACATCATGTTCATCAAAAAATTAGCACTTACAGCTGCATTGTGTTTGGGTGGGGTGGTTTCAGCTCAGGCTGCAGACCAAATGCATGACTTTAACTTTCAGGAAGCAGTCAGTCGTGCCGTTGCTGACGGTACACTAGACGGTTCGGTTAAGTTTTACCTGGCGGGTACGCGCGCTGGTGGCAAAGTCATTCAGAAAGGCTTGGTGACCAACAAGAAAACCAATGGCTTTGCCAAATCTGCTGAAACATCATGTGATCATGTTTTGCGTTCAGCCTTAATCCAGTTCCAGAACACCGCAAAGGCAAAGGGTGCCAATGCTGTGATCAATATCGTGAGTTTCTATAAATCTAACGAAACCAAGAGCAGCACGACTTATCAATGTGCCAAAGGCATGGCGGTTGCAGGAGTGGCATTAAAAGGGGATATTGCCAAGCTATAAGCTTGAGCATTTGAATCTATAAAATCTCAGGTTTAGGTACAGCGTTTTGTATTTTTGACCGACATAAAAAAGCCCATCAGATGATGGGCTTTTTTATGTCTATTCAAAGAAGGTTAGAGAGAAACTACTTAGATCGCTTGGATCATTTAGGAATTTCTTCTTCTTCAAATTCAGGTTTAACCTGAACGATAAAGTCCTGACGGTTCAGGCCACGCCATAAGGCAAATGCAGTACCGATATAAATTGAAGAATAAGTACCGACAAATACCCCAATAAACATGGCGACAGAGAACCAGTGCAAACCTTCACCACCCAGGAACATCATTGCCACAACAACCAGCAATAAAGTCATTGAGGTATGAATGGTACGACGTAAAGTTTCAGTCAAAGAAATATTGACCACTTCAAGAGGCGTAGCACCGCGAATCTTACGGAAATTTTCACGGATACGGTCAGAGACCACGATGTTGTCGTTTAGCGAGAAGCCTAACAGTGCAAGAATGGCTGCCAATACGGTTAAGTCAAATGGCCATTGCATCATGGCAAAAACACCAATGGTTACAATGACGTCGTGGAATAACGAAAGCACCGCACCTAAAGCCAGCTTAAACTCGAAACGGATGGTCACGTAAACCAGCATTAACAGTAATGCCAGTGCTACGGCACCTGCCGAACGAATATAAAGCTCATTACCGACTTGTCCACCGACAGAGTCGACTTTATGGACTTCAGCCGGATTGTTGGGTAATTGAGCCGCTTTGGTGATGGCGTTATTCAGATCTTCTACTTCAATGTCCTGAACAGGCATACGAACCAAAAGGTCTTTGTTACTGCCGAGGGTTTGTACCACCGCATCTTTAAAACCGGCCTGGTTCAAAGCCTGAATAACTTCGACCTGATTGGCCGGTTGTTTATAGTTCAGCTCGGCAGATACACCGCCAGTAAAGTCCAAACCGAGGTTTAGACCTTTGGTGGCAATAAAGAAAATACTGGCCAAAGTTAAAAGAATAGAGATGATTGCTGCCGGTTTGGCAATCTTCATAAAGTCAATGATGCGCTCATCATCCGGGCGACCGTATTTCTTTTTCGGTTGAGTCATATCAGTCATCTTCGATCTCCTAAATGCTCAACTTTTTCAAGTTACGTTTTTTGCCATAAATAAGCTGTACGATGGCACGTGTTACAGTAATGGCTGTAAACATCGAGCAGACAATACCGATCATTAATGTCACCGCGAAGCCCTTAATCGGACCTGTACCGATGGCAAACAGAATGAATGCAACCAGGAAGGTGGTCAGGTTCGAGTCAAAAATGGTGTTATAGGCCCGATCATAACCGGCGACAATCGCCTGTTTGGGCGAGGCCCCCCATTTCATTTCTTCCCGTATTCGCTCACAGATCAGTACGTTGGCATCGACCGCCATACCAATGGTAATTACGATACCGGCAATACCCGGAAGGGTGAGGGAAGCACCAATCCATGACATGACGGTCAGGATCATAGCCAGGTTAAACACCAGTGCAAAGTTGGCAATCACACCGAACAAACGGAAGAACACCACCATCCAGATTGCGACCAGAAGGAAGCCGATTTGAGTCGATAACACACCTTTGTCAATGTTTTCCTGACCCAGGCTCGGACCCACCACACGTTCTTCGACGAAGTACATCGGCGCAGCAAGTGCACCAGCACGAAGCATCAAGGCAAGTTCAGCTGCTTCCTGTGGTGAATCCAGACCGGTAATACGGAACTGGGAACCTAATACTGCCTGAATAGTAGCAGCATTAATGATCACAGATTCTGCATAAGGGGTACGAACTTCAGTTTGCGCACCAGTCACAGGATCTGGAACATAACTGATCTTCTGCTTGTTCTCGATGAACAATACCGCCATGCGTTTACCAACTGCATTACGGGTTGCGTCGGCCATCAGCTTACCGCCAGCGCTATCCAGAGTAATATTTACTTCAGCACCACCGGTATCCTGGCTAAAGCCACTCGATGCATTTTGTACACGTTCACCGGTCAGAATACGGTTACGGTTGAGCAGTAATTGACGACCGCTATCCAGCGATTCATAAGCAAAAGCTTCTGTACCTGGTGGGAGTGTGCCTTTTACCTGACCTGTATATGGATCGATATACTGGTCATTCAAATCGGAAACGATACGGAATTCCAGGTTGGCTGTACGACCCAAGACACGTTTCGCTTCAGCAGTGTCTTGCACCCCTGGCAGTTCAACCACAATACGGTTGCTACCTTGGGTTTGAACCAATG
The DNA here is from genome assembly GCF_037402435.1 of Acinetobacter sp. NS-4. Lineage (NCBI taxonomy): Bacteria > Pseudomonadati > Pseudomonadota > Gammaproteobacteria > Moraxellales > Moraxellaceae > Acinetobacter > Acinetobacter sp. NS-4. The sequence goes on from NZ_JBBEUE010000017.1 coordinate 57,689, forward strand.
CTTCCGCTACGCCTAACTCGTTAATACGGTTACGTAAGGTGGTTAAGTTCTGATTGACGGCATAAGACTGAATTTCCTGCTTGCGTACATCGGTATAGTTCAAGCGTAAAGTTGAACCCGAAGCAGAAGCAAGCGCTTGCTGGTTGAATTCATTACCATTACGGCGCAAGAAGTCCATCACCGCTTCACGGTCGCTGTTATTGGCAAACTGTACGGTAATGGTATTGTTATTCAAAGCCAGGCTGTTGAATTTTAACTTGTTGTCACGGAATTGACGGCGTAAATCGGTCGCTGAGGTTTCCATGCGCTGGCTGATGGCCTTGTCCATATCCACTTCCAGCAAGAAGTGCACACCACCACGTAAATCCAGACCCAATTTCATTGGTTTGGCACCAATTTTTTGTAGCCATTCCGGAGTGGTTGGAGCAAGGTTCAATGCAACAACATAATTATCACCAAGCCCACGACGTAACACTTCTTTAGCTTTTAACTGTGCTTCAGAAGAGTCGAGACGTAAAAGGGCAGCATTATTGCTAAAGCTGTTGTCATGGCTGGTAATTTTTTCACTTTCTAATAATTGCTCTGCTTTTTGTACGATGCTTTGGTCAATCTGGGTACCAGCTTTGGCACCAGAAATTTGAACAGCAGGTTCATCGGGATACAAACTAGGCAGGGCATATAATGTACTGATCAGCAAAACCACGATGATCAGCAGATATTTCCATGCTGGGTAACGCATCTATTTTCTTCTTAAAATGAAAAAGTCGTGCAAGGGCACGACTATTTTTGATTAGAGATTATTTAATGTGCCTTCAGGCAGAATTGAAATCACACTTGCGCGCTGAATTTTTACTTCTACGCCACGGCTTAATTCAACCACTGCAAAATCACCTTCAATTTTAGTGATTTTTCCCATCAGACCACCCGCAAAAACCACTTCGCTCCCTACACCCAGGCTTTCAACCAAAGTGCGGTGTTCCTTGGCACGTTTCGCTTGAGGGCGCCAGATCAGGAAATAGAAGATTGCGACAAATACCGCAATCATCAAAAGGTTGGTCACCAAACTTGGTTGTTGTGCAGCTTCACCTGCTGCGTGAGCAGTAGAAATAAAAAGGCTCATTTCAATTTCCTAAACTAAAAAATGTATTATCAACTACATGATAAATAAACTGACTTGTTCTGCAATTTACCTTGTCTTTTTCTTCAGCGCAAATGCTGAGAGATTAATCTTCAGGACAAGGCGGGACTTCTAGACCACGACGCGCATAAAAATCCTGAACATATTCATCAAAAGTACCATTATCTAACGCATCACGGATGTCTTGTGTAAATCTTTGGTAATAACGCAAGTTATGAATGGTACCCAGCATGGAACCTAGCATTTCACCGCATTTTTCCAGATGGAACAGGTAGGCACGGGTGAAATTTTGACAGGTATAACAGTCGCATTGTGGATCAAGCGGACTTTGGTCATGACGATATTTGGCATTACGGATACGCACCAGACCGTCTGTCACAAAATAATGACCGTTACGTGCATTACGGGTCGGCATCACGCAGTCAAACATATCCACACCACGGCGAATGCCTTCCACGATGTCTTCTGGCTTGCCTACGCCCATCAGGTAGCGTGGTTTGTCTTCCGGCATTTTTGGTGGCAGATGATCCAGGATCTTGATCATTTCTTCTTTCGGTTCACCGACAGAAAGACCGCCAATGGCAAAACCATCAAAATCAATTTCTTTTAAGCCCTTCAATGATTCATCACGAAGATCTTCATACATACCACCCTGAATAATACCGAACAGGGCATTTTTATTTTTTAACACATCATGATGATGGGTTTTACAACGTTTGGCCCAGCGCAGTGATAGCTGCAAAGATTTTTGCGCTTCTTCACGAGTGGCAGGGTAAGGCGTACATTCATCAAAAATCATCACGATGTCTGAATTCAAGGTATGTTGAATATCCATTGAAATTTCAGGTGATAAAAAGACTTTTGAACCATCAATTGGCGAACGGAAGGTCACACCTTCTTCTTTAATTTTACGCATCGCGCCGAGGCTGAAAACCTGGAAGCCGCCTGAATCGGTTAAAATTGGTTTATTCCATTTCATGAACTCGTGCAAGCCGCCATGTTCACGAATCACGTCCAGACCTGGACGTAAATAAAGATGGAATGTGTTACCCAAAATAATCTGAGCTTTAATATCTTCTACATCACGTGGGAGCATGCCCTTGACTGTACCGTAGGTACCGACCGGCATAAACACAGGCGTTTCCACCACGCCGTGTTCAAGCGTTAAACGACCACGACGGGCACGACCCGACTGACCTAATTTCTCAAACTTCATAAAATATCCTGAACAAGCGCAAAGCACTGCGTGCAGTGCAAGAGCGAAAAAACAGTTCGCCGCTAAAAGTTCGCTATTTTCCTTGATTACGCACATAAACGCCAGTGTTGTCGAATTTTAACTCGATTCTTTTTGCTGAAGAAAATAAGGTAAAAGTGAGGCTGTGCTTGACCTGCTGAGAGGCATACAGAAAAGATGGTTTTCTGCATGCTGAGGTTTTTATTTATTATAATATTAACGACTTAAAAATTCGGTCGATAGTCAAAATTTTGTGTAGCTGCCAGATCGCGGAAGGGGCGAATGGCTTTTTTACCCAGTGACAGGGTATTGACGATGTTATTGGGAAAAATCTGAATATTGTTATTAAACAGTTCAACATTGCGGTTAAAGATGGTAATGGCAGCACCGACATTTTCATTCTGCTCTTCAATTTCATTCATCATTTTTAGATAAATTTCATCGGCTTTCAGTTCAGGATAATTCTCCACCACGACATTTAAGCTGTGCATCACTTCCTTGTTCAGGCTTTCAATGCGCTGTAGCTGGGCAACATCGGCATTGTTTAGGTTGAGATTCAAAATATTCTGGCGCAGTTCGGTCACTTTTTCTAAAGTGCCTTTTTCAAAGTTTGAATATTGTTCTACTAAGGGTTGCAAGCCATCCAGAATTTTAATTTTCTGGCGCTCATAGGTTGCGACATCTGACCAGGCTCGAATAGAAGCATTGTGATGACGCACAATATTATTGCGAATCATGATACAGGCCACGACCACGGCAATAATCAAAAGAAAAAAAATCAACAGCCCCATGTATTAGTCCCCTAAAAATCAAAGATTTTTATTTTAAAAAGTGTGTTAAATCACGCTGTAAGCTTTCTAGATAAGGTAATTTAAAAGTACGCAAGTGTCCACGTAATGCGGAAATATCTTGAATTTTTTTTGCCCGGCTTGAGATGCTAAATAAGTCGGCAGGCCCGAGAAAGCATAAGATCTGACTGTCTGGGTGGAAAATTAAATCGCCCTGACGCTGGGTAAAAAATTCATCCAGCTTCAGCACAAATGCGGGCGTGAGCTGTTTTGCCATTTGCATTTCATCGCTGCCAAAAATATTGAGTTTCTGATTGATTTGAATATCGCTGGTATGCCAGGGAAAATCATAAGGATAATAAAACTCTTTATTGGCCGTGGTGACAGCCAGTCCCTGTGTTTCGACATCAAAAACAAATACACCCCATAAATCTTTATGTACTTCTTTCACTTGTACTTCATTACCGTCTTTATTGCGAACCCGAATTTCATTGACATAATGATATTGAAAGACCATTACCTGATGCTGTTTACCTTCCTCATCGGTCCATTGGGTGCTGGCGTAATAGGGAAAGTCATTGGCAATACTGCCCTGATTAAAAACCGGAAACAGGCGCTTTAAATGGGCAATAAACAAAACCGGTTGCAGCGGAATGCCAATATGTTGCGGCTGTTGCTGGAAAGCAAGATGATATTTTTTAGCAATGCTTTGCTGTTCCAGATATTCGATCACTTCATCAATGGGCTTACTTTCTTCGTAACTGATATAAGCCCAGAAAATCATAAAAAAGCCACTGATCAGACTGAGCTGAATCCAGATATTGCCGGGTTTAATAAAAATCAGCAGAATAAAAAAAAGTCCCACGGCTGCCAAAAGCAGCGGTAGAACATTTTCAAACTTGAGTACGATTGGGGCATTCCATGGATGCAGGGCATCCAGAATATCCTGATGCGTTTGCGCCTTGCGTGCGATATCCCAAAGCCGCGCAACATTATTAAAAACCCGTTCATTTTTTTTACGTCGAATATGAATCGAATGTCTAACAGTATCGAGCGGCATGGTCTGCTTCTTTTAATGGATCAATATTAAGGCGTGATTTTATCAATCAGCATGGCATCACCATAACTGAAGAAACGGTATTGCGCTTCCACGGCATGATGATAGGCATTTAAAATATTATCACGATTCGACAACGCCGAAACCAGCATCAATAAAGTAGATTCAGGAAGATGGAAGTTGGTAATCAGACGATCGACTACTTTAAACTCGTAACCTGGATAAATGAAGATTTGGGTATCGCCAGTCCAGCCTTTCAATTCACCGCCATTCGCTTGTACAGCACTTTCAGTGGCACGGGTTGCAGTCGTGCCCACCGCAATCACTTTATTGCCACGCGCTTTGGTGTCGCGGATCAGCGCCATAGTCTCGTCAGACACATCACACCATTCACTGTGCATGATATGGTTTTCAATATCATTGGTACGAACCGGCAGGAATGTGCCTGCACCGACATGCAAGGTCACAAAGGTTTTCTGGATACCTTTCTGTTCCAGTTTTTTCAACAAGGCTTCGTCAAAATGCAGGCTGGCAGTCGGGGCTGCAACACTGGCCAGTTTGCTTGGATCATTAAACACGGTTTGATAACGTACAGTATCAATGGCTTCTGCTTCACGGTTAAAATAAGGCGGAATTGGCAAAGCACCATATAGATCTAAAACATTTAAAATGGGCTGAGAAAACTCAACGATAAACAAGTTTTCATGACGACCTTTTACAGTGACTTTAACTTCATCTGGACCAATGAACAGTTCTGCACCTTCTTTAGGTGAATTGCTGGCTTTAATGTGGCAATGTGCAATGAACTTGTCCATCATGCGTTCCACTAAAACTTCAACCGCACCGCCAGTGGCACGTTTACCTTTAAGGCGCGCTTTCATGACTTTGGTGTCATTTAAAACCAGTAAATCACCCGGTTCGAGTAAGTCTAGAATATCGGTAAAGTGATGGTCATGATATTGACCTTGAGCATCAAGATGCAAAAGACGTGAAGCACTACGGGTTTCAAGAGGGTAACGGGCAATCAGCTCGTCAGGGAGATCAAAGTTAAAGTCGGAAAGTTGCATCTTCAATGTATAGAAATAAGAAAAACCTGTGCATTATAGGCCTGAAAAGGGTAAAACAGATGATATCTGATGCTTTTTAAGACAAAGTTTTTGATTTTGCTTTAAAAGTGAGCGATTGGCTGATTTAGATAATTGACAATTTCAAGTTTGATAGTAATATAGCCACCACAAGCTAATTAGCTTGTAACACCTTTCCCGAGGTGGTGAAATTGGTAGACGCGGCGGACTCAAAATCCGCTGTCAGAGATGACGTGTCGGTTCGAGTCCGACCCTCGGGACCAGAATTCTAAAGAACCCCAAGCATATTAAGTCTTGGGGTTTTTTATTGCCTAAAATTTAATGATTTAAAAAGTAAGGATATCTTAAAAATAATTAAAGTTGAATTAAGATATTGAAAATTAAAGGGTGTTAATAAAAATATGGCTGCTAATTTAAATTCTGAATTAAATTTAACTCCTTTACTTGAGAAAATATTGGATAATCCTTATGGATTATTCGTTATTTGTATGGTGCTTGGATTAATTTTAATTATTGCTCTTGTATTTTTTATTGCACGTTCAGGGATACTTAGTAGTATTCGTGAACATCAAGAATATAAAGTTAGAAAAATTAAAGATGAAATAAAAGATCAAGAAGAATTACTAAAAGATGATTCATTTAAAAGATATAGAGATCAAATTCAATATCATCTTGATATTACTAAACTGAGTAAATTACTAAAATATTCACATCATGATAAAGATTTATTGGAATATATTCTTTCTTGTAAGGATAGTCGACTGGCAATATTTTATTATGAATCTTCAAATTCTTATTTAGAAAAAGATAATGAGACAAAACAATTTAAATTAAAAAAATATTGTAAGGACTGGGGTGTTAATTGGCTTAATAGAATAGGAACTATTATTTATTTTGGTATTAGCTTGGGGTCATTATCTCCAACGATATATATCTTTTATATATGTATAAAAGCTGGTGAAAGCTTAAATAAAATTCCAAATAGTTTTTTTGTTTCACAATTTTTTCTATTTCTTATAAGTTTGGTTTTCGCTCTTATGCTTTTAAATCCTTTGGTTAAACCTTGGAAGGCTAAGAAGTTTTTAGGGTTAGAAAAGATTGATATACAACTGCCAAAGCAAACTGATGTTTCACTTTAATTTAGGTCATGATTATTTTTATAGATTTATTCTAGGGCGTGTCCTCATTTCATTTAACGAAGCAAATTGCTTTGTATCTTGTTTAATAAATCAGCAATTTCTTCATTAAACATTCAATTTTAAACATCTAAATAGTCATTTTTTTGAGCTATTTATCAAATGAGGACAACCCCTAGATCATATTATGTAAATGATACACATAAAAAACCGGCGCCTAAGCGCCGGTTTTTTTACAACACTGACATAGTCAGTGTTGTGTGAACTTAGATTGTTGCAAGAGTAGCATTGAATGTAGCGCTTGGACGCATTACAGCATTTACTTTTTCTTGATCAAGAGCGTAGTAACCACCGATATCGACGGCTTTACCTTGCACTTCTGCAAGTTCAGCAACGATCTTGTCTTCGTTTTCAGCCAATGCTTTCGCAAGAGGAGCAAACTTCGCTTTAAGCTCAGCATCTTCGTCTTGAGCAGTCAATGCTTCAGCCCAGTATTTAGCAAGGTAGAAGTGGCTGCCACGGTTGTCCAACTCGCCAGTACGACGTGAAGGTGATTGGTCATTATCGAGCAATTTACCAGTCGCTTGGTCTAGAGTTTTAGCCAACAATTTAGCGCGAGCGTTGTCTTCTTTAATGCCCATTTCTTCTAGAGAAACAGCCAGAGCCAAGAACTCACCTAAAGAATCCCAACGCAAGTGGTTTTCTTCAACAAGCTGTTGTACGTGTTTAGGTGCTGAACCGCCAGCACCAGTTTCGTACATGCCGCCACCAGCCATTAAAGGCACGATAGAAAGCATTTTCGCAGAAGTACCAAGCTCCATGATTGGGAACAAGTCAGTGAGGTAGTCACGCAAAATGTTACCAGTTACAGAAATGGTGTCTAAACCACGAGCAACACGTTCAAGTGTGTAACGCATTGCACGTACTTGAGACATGATTTGGATATCAAGACCAGCCGTGTCGTGATCTTTTAAGTATTTTTCAACTTTCTTGATCAATTCATTTTCGTGTGGACGGTATGGGTCAAGCCAGAATATTGCAGGCATGCCAGAGTTACGTGCACGAGTTACTGCAAGTTTCACCCAGTCACGGATCGGAGCATCTTTCACCTGACACATACGCCAGATATCGCCTTGCTCAACGTTTTGTGACATCAACACTTCACCTGTTTCAAGGTCAGTGATGTTTGCAATACCTGCTTCAGAAATTTCAAAAGTTTTGTCGTGTGAACCGTATTCTTCAGCTTTTTGCGCCATCAAACCAACGTTTGGCACAGTACCCATAGTGCGTGGGTCGAAGTTACCGTTCCATTTACAGAAATTGATCATTTCTTGGTAAATACGCGCGAAAGTAGATTCAGGCATTACTGCTTTAGCATCATACTGTTTACCATCAGCACCCCACATTTTACCACCGGCACGGATCATTGCCGGCATAGAAGCATCTACGATGATGTCATTAGGAGAATGGAAGTTGGTGATGCCTTTAGCAGAGTCAACCATTGCAAGCGCAGGACGGTGTTCTTGGCAAGCATGTAGGTCAGCAATGATTTCTTCACGAACAGAAGTTGGAAGTGTTTCAATTTTTTCGTAAAGACCCGCCATACCGTTGTTGATGTTAATACCTAACTCATCAAACAGTTTGCCGTGTTTTTCGAATGCTTCTTTGTAGTAAATTTTCACACAGTGACCGAATACGATCGGGTGTGAAACTTTCATCATCGTTGCTTTAACGTGAAGAGAGAACAAAATGCCAGCTTCGCGACAATCTTCAAGTTCTTTTTCATAGAAATCGCAAAGCGCTTTCTTGCTCATGAACATTGAGTCGATAATTTCGCCGTCTAGAAGTGCCAATTTAGGCTTAAGAACGATAGTTTCGCCGTTCTTAGTGATAAGCTCCATTTTCACATTGCGAGCGCGGTCTAAAGTCATAGACTTTTCACCGTGGTAGAAGTCACCTTCTTCCATGTGAGAAACGTGAGTTTGTGACCATTGTTTCCACTCGCTCATAGAGTGCGGGTGTTTTTTCGCGTAGTTTTTAACTGCAGCCGGTGCACGACGGTCAGAGTTACCTTCACGTAATACTGGGTTTACAGCAGAACCTAAACATTTGCTGTAACGTGCTTTGATTGCTTTTTCTTCCTCAGTTGCCGGGTTTTCCGGATAGTCAGGAAGAGCATAGCCTTTCGATTGAAGTTCCTTGATACAAGCTGTCAACTGGCCAACTGAAGCACTAATATTAGGAAGTTTAATGATATTAGTGTCTGGGTCTTGTGTAAGACGGCCAAGCTCTGCCAGGTTATTCGGTACTTTCTGCTCATCGCTTAGAAAGTCCGTAAATTCTGCAAGCACACGTATAGCTACAGAGATATCTTTTTTGACAATCTCTACGCCAGCAGGCTTGGTAAAGGTCTCAATGATCGGCAGCAGGGAATAGGTCGCCAGTAGTGGCGCCTCGTCGGTCAATGTGTAAATGATTTTTGACTTTCCACCAGCCATATATAGCCCCTTGCTTTAGATTGAGTTTGTCAGTGCCGAGCTTTTGGCTCAGTTCTGCGAACCGGTTTGCTTAAATAAAACATTAAAAGTATCGGCGCTTATTTGCACCTCAGCCGAACAGCAATATCATGCATATTGGTCTTTGGCTGAAAATTTGTATACATCAGTGTTGTTCACCAATCCCCCTATTCTACGTGAAATTTAGTCATTTTTCGAATCGGGGCCGGGTTGCCAGCCTCTGATGTGGTACTTCATGCTCTTTACTATATAAGTATTGATTTTGGGTTAAAATAAAAATTAACATATAATTATCATAAACTTAATTTATTTTTGTACTGAAAAAAATGAAAAAATCCAACAGGCGTTTTTTGCCGATTTGTAAACTAATTACTTGCAACATGTTGGGTATCATGGAAATAAATTATCTCGTAGTGAAAAGATCCAAATTTCTTCTCGGATCGGCAGCAAAGCTATTGTGGGGAAGGATGGACTTATTGCTATTGCGTAGTGTTCAGCTTAAAAGCTTTCTAGTCACGATTATTTTAGTCGCTGTCATATAAAAAGTGAAAGTGCTACAGATCTTATGGAAAAAGAAGATATTAAGCGAGTGAACAATTATTCTGAGTAACACTATGGGAAAGGTAGCATCCTAGAAACAAGGAATTATTTGCGTGGATAATTTAATAATCTGCATGCATGAAAAAAGGTGATTGTTCAACTTTTATTGAAGAAATATGGCTATTTACTCTCTATGATTTTTGTAACAGAGAGGCTACTGAAGTAAGTTGAATAATTGACTTCTGCTCTTGCTAAATCTGATCAATTATTCATTGATTAAATCTATTGATGATTCGGTGCGCGTTTACCTGGATAAGTATCCCAATGAAAATCTAGCAGTGTGTTATTTTAATCAAATCCTTATTGGCTCAGGCTTTGAGGTTTCTGGTCAAGTCTGCTTCGTACGAAGAAAAAATTATAAAAAAACTAAGGAGATAATAAAGAATTGGTTTTTTATTGCCTAGAATAGTTGAAGTTTGATGTCGATTTTGAGGTGAAATTTATAGATAAATATTAGCTTAAATTGGCACTTTTTGTCTTTGTTCATTGTCTTCGCTGTGAAACTTTGTTAATAAGGTTAAATGTGATAATCAATTTTTTAAAACAACAAACAATAGTGATTGGATGAATCAAATATGAAAATGCAGTTGCTTGAAATAGGCTCGGAGACTGAGCAGCTTAGCGCATGTAAAATTTCATTATTGTTAGGCGTTTTTACATCGACAAATCAGGTTGAACGTTTTTTAAAGTTTGCCCGGAAAATGCTTGGAGCTGGGCAGGCTGTGCTGGCTTTTCATAACGAGCCTTATATCTGGTATTCTTCTCCTCATGGTTTCAAGGCATTCTGCTCGCCATGCGAAACCTATCTAAGCTCTTATTTTGAAGGGCATAATTTTATTGATCATCAACATCATCAATATCCGAATCTGGTGCAGCATATTAGTCAATTTGGGGTGGAAGCTAATCGTTATCTGGCGTTTGATCTGCGTATCAATGACGGCACTTCAATTGGTCAGGCATTGTTTTTTGATCAGCAACAAAAACTCTTTGATGCTGAAGATATTGCAACTGTAAGTGACTTTACGAACAGCTTGATCCATATTATTGAGCTGAAAGCAGAGCATGCCGAACTCAAAGAAATGTATGAGCAGCAAGCGGCACTCAATTTCAGTAAAACCAAGTTTTTCCAAATTATTGCGCATGATTTAAGAGCCCCATTTCATGGTTTACTCGGCTTTTCGGAAGTGCTGGCACAAGAACGTGAAACACTTGATGAATCCAGTGTACAAAGTATTTCTGAATATTTATACGATACGGCACAATCGACTTATAACCTGCTGGAAAGTCTATTAAATTGGGCGATGGCTGAGGGTGGGCGCTTTATCTATCATCCAATTAATTTTGAATTAAAACAGTCAAGCAAGATCGTTTCTAATGTATTGAATAGTCTGGCGATAAAGAAAAATATTCAGCTTATTGACCAGATTGATGAAGGCATTAAAGTCTACGCCGATATCAATATGATCACTTCAATAATCCAAAACTTGGTTTCCAATGCTTTGAAATTTACCCCAACCGATGGCACGGGCCGCGTCATCATCCAGGCAAGTGAGTCCGAAGCAGGTGTGCATATTTCTGTTCGGGATACCGGTCTGGGTATGAGTCAGACACAAATGGATCAGCTGTTCCAGCAGTCGGTTACTGCCAGTATTAAAGGTACTGCAGGGGAAAAAGGTACCGGTTTGGGGCTGGTGTTGTGTAAGCGATTTATTGATCTGAACCATGGTCAAATTTCTGTAGATTCTAGGGAAGGGGAAGGCACGACGTTTAATGTGACTTTACCAGCAGCCACCAATGCTCATCAGGCTTTAACTCAGGAACCTCCCAAAACTGAAAAAGTAAAAGTATAGAAAATAAATTTTTCTTTTCCCCTATCTGAATTCAGCTGCTATAACTAGAAAAAAATCAGGCTGAAGGTTTTAAGATGAATGCGGAACAATTGCACAACACATTGCGAGCGAGCCAATATGCAGAACAGGTATTGGGAAAACACAGTGCTTTATTAGAGCAAGATTATGCAGTTGATCAATTTCTCCTTCCTTTAACGACCACGCAAATCCAGAATTTTATTCATGACACGCTAGAGCAGATTGCAGATGAAAGCACATGGATGCATGCCATTCGTGTGCTTCGTGCACGCTTGATGTTTCGCTGGATTTGGCAGGATGCCAATCGGTTGACTGATGTAGTGACCTTGACCCGTGAGCTTTCCGATTTTGCCGATGCCGCCATTTGTGCAGCCAAAGATTTTGCCCGTGCTCCCTTGGTGGCCAAGCATGGTGAGCCGATCGGTTACGGCGGTGCTGTGCAGGATCTCATTGTGGTGGCCATGGGTAAACTTGGGGCACAAGAGCTTAATCTTTCAAGTGATATTGATCTTATTTTTGCCTTTGATGAACAGGGCGAAACCAATGGCCGTAAATGTATTGACGTACAGCAGTTTTGTATACTGTGGGGACAAAAACTGATTTATCTGCTCGATCATATTACTGCAGACGGTTTTGTATTCCGTGTTGATATGCGCCTGCGCCCTTGGGGAGATGGTTCTGCTCTGGCAATCAGTCACGCCGCTTTAGAAAAATATTTAAGCCAGCATGGCCGTGAATGGGAACGCTATGCCTGGATCAAGGCGCGCATTGTCACCGGTGGCAAAGAAGGGGCAGAACTGCTGGATATGACCCGACCATTTGTTTTTCGTAAATACGTGGATTACACCGCATTTGAAGCGATGCGCGAAATGAAAGCCATGATTGAACGCGAAGTACAACGCCGCAATATTGAAGATGATATTAAGCTGGGTGCTGGCGGAATTCGCGAGGTTGAATTTATTGTTCAGGTCTTTCAGCTGATTTATGGCGGGGCAAAATTGGAGCTGCAAGATCGCCAGTGTCTGGTGAGTCTGCATCATTTGGGGGAAGTGGGACTTCTTGAGCAAAATGCCGTGTTTGAACTGGAAGATGCCTATCTGTTCCTGCGCCGTATCGAGCATGCCATTCAAGCCTTAAATGATCAGCAAACCCAGTCTTTACCGACAGAACCTGATTTACGCAACCGTATGATTGAAACCCTGGGCTTTGATACTTGGGATCAATTTTTAGCGTTACTCAATCAAAAACGCGCCAAAGTCATTTACCAGTTTGAACATCTGATCAAGGAAAAAGAACCTGATCCTTTAATAGAAAGTTTTACCCAATTAGAGAAACAGCTGAACGAGGTACTGGATGAAGATGCCAAAAATCTGGTGCATGAATTCTGGTATGGACATGCGCTGAAAAAATTGCCCGCCAAAGCCGTACAGCGTTTAAAGACGTTTTGGCCGCATCTGATCGAAGCCATCTTGCAGTCGGACAAACCGCAAGTGGCATTGTTGCGCTTGATGCCTTTGGTCGAATCGGTCCTACGCCGTACCGTCTATCTGGTGATGCTGATTGAAAGCAAAGGGGCGTTACAGCGCCTAGTGAAAATGGCGACGGTAAGTCCATGGATTTGTGAAGAACTGACGCATTATCCGGTATTGCTAGATGAATTCCTGTCGATGGATTTTGAACTGCCAAAACGTCAGGATCTGGAAGATTCGCTGCGTCAGCAATTGCTGCGTATTGAAATTGATCAGGTCGAAGATCAAATGCGCGTGCTGCGTTTATTCAAAAAATCCAATGTTTTGGCTGTGGCAGCCAGTGATGTACTGGCGGAAAGTCCACTGATGAAAGTCTCCGATGCATTAACCGATATTGCCGAGGTATCGGTTAATGCTGCGCTGAATTTGGCTTATCAAATTACTGCTAAAAAGCATGGCTATCCTTTAGATGCTGAAGAGCAACGTTGTTCACTCGATCATATGGCTTTCGCAGTTGCAGGTTATGGCAAATTGGGTGGTATTGAGCTGGGTTATGGCTCAGATCTGGATCTGGTCTTTATTCATTATATGAGTGAGCAAGGCGATACTGACGGGATCAAGCAGATTAGCGGTTTTGAGTTTGCCATGCGCGTCGCACAAAAATTCATATCGCTGATGACCACGCAAACCTTAGATGGGCGTGTTTATGAAATTGATACCCGCTTACGTCCATCGGGTGAGGCCGGACTGTTGGTAACAAGCTTAAAGGCCTTTGAGCAATATCAATTGAAAAATGCCTGGCTGTGGGAACACCAGGCCCTGGTGCGTGCCCGTTCAATTGCAGGCGAGCCAACTCTGCGCAATAAATTCGAAGCATTACGCTGCCATATTTTGACTCAACCGCGGGATGAGGCGAATGTTCGAGCAGAAGTACTGAAAATGCGCCAGAAGATGAAAGACCATTTGGGTTCTTCCAAAGAGCAGCAAAAAGATGGGATTTTTCATTTAAAACAGGATGCAGGTGGTATCGTTGATATCGAATTTATGGCACAGTATGCGGTATTAGCATGGAGTGGGTCGAATCCTGATCTCGCCCATTACTCCGACAACGTACGAATCCTTGAGGATGCCGCAAAAACGGATCGCTTATCCAGCGCCGATGCGACAGCATTGATTCAAGCTTATCTCCGTGAACGAGCCGAGAGCCATCGTTTAGCACTTGCGAATCAATCCATGCAAGTTTCAGCTGACGACTGGCGCGATACCCGAGAGGTCGTTTGCAAGTTATGGCAAAGATTAATTGATCCAACTGCAATGTCTGCATTGGATAAAAATGACTGTGTATAAAAATTTGGAGTGTGTGCCATGAATTTGGCTGATCGTGATGGTTTTATTTGGCAAGATGGACAAATGGTTGACTGGCGTGAGGCAAAAATCCACGTCCTAACTCATACCTTACATTACAGTATGGGGGTCTTTGAGGGTGTCCGTGCTTATGAAACACCAAATGGTACCGCGATTTTCCGTCTCCAAGACCATACCAAACGTTTGCTGAACTCTGCAAAAATCTATCAAATGAAAGTTCCATTTGATCAGGCGGTACTTGAGCAAGCTCAAATTGATGTCGTGCGCGAAAATAAATTAGCTTCATGCTATTTGCGCCCAATTATTTTTATTGGTTCTGAAAAGCTCGGTATTGCTGCAACAAATAATACAATTCATGCCACAGTAGCGGCATGGGGCTGGGGTGCTTACCTCGGTGAAGAAGCGATGGCGAAAGGTATTCGCGTTAAAACTTCATCATTTACCCACCACCATCCAAACGTGACCATGTGTAAAGCAAAAGCGTCTGGTAACTATACTTTGTCTATTCTTGCACACCAAGAAGTGGCACATTCTGGTTATGATGAAGCCATGCTGATGGATCCACAAGGTTATGTATGCCAAGGTTCTGGCGAAAACGTATTCTTGGTAAAAGATGGCGCATTGCATACACCGGATATCGCTGGCGGTGCTTTAGATGGTATTACCCGTCAAACCATCATTACCATTGCCAAAGACTTGGGTATTGAAGTGGTTGAACGCCGTATTACCCGTGACGAATTCTATATCGGTGATGAAGCATTCTTCACAGGTACTGCCGCTGAAGTGACTCCTATCCGTGAATATGATGACCGTGTGATTGGTGAAGGCTGTCGTGGTCCAATTACAACAAAAATCCAGAAAGCATTCTTTGATGCAGTTCAGGGTAAAGATCCTAAATATGCACACTGGTTAACTTACGTAAAATAAGTCGATCGGTTAAGATGAAGAGGCGGAACGAAAGTTTCGCCTTTTTTTATTGCTTTAGGCTGTGAAAGGAAACAATACAACATGCATATTGTCTACGTCAGTGATGGTAAAGCGGGGCACCGTTCGCAAGCAGTCGGTTTGTATAAGGCTATGCAGCGTATAAGCAATAGCGAAGTAACTTTTCAGGAAATATCCATTCAGCAATTGCCAATTTTCACGCTGTTAAAAGGCATGTTGAGTCATCAATTAGCGCTGTTTGAACAAAAGCCGGATTATATTTTTGGTGTAGGCAGTCATACTCAATTACGGGTTTTGCTGCTGGGAAAAGTATATCCTCAAGCGAAAACCGCCATTTTAATGAAGCCAAATTTTCCTTTCAGCTGGTTTGATTACGCCATTATTCCTGAACATGATGGCGTAGCTGAATCCAGTCATGTCATCACTACCCAAGGCGCTTTAAACCCGATTGTCAATGAACAGCGTCATCAAGCCAATCGTATCTTGATTGCTTTGGGTGGTTCTTCCAAACGTCATCAGTGGAATGGAAATAAGGTGCTGGAGGCGATTCAAAAGATTGTGCAGCATAATCCAAATGCTGACATTATTTTAACCACCTCACGCCGTACACCAAAAGAATTTCTTCAACATTTATCTGCACAGGCCTATGCCAGCCAGTTACGGATTTTCCCGGTTGAGGATACGCCACAAGGCTGGATCTTTGAACAGATGCAGCAAGCAGAAGCAGTTTGGGTCACGGAAGATAGTGTTTCGATGATTTTTGAAGCTTTAACTGCGGGGTGTAAAGTAGGAGTGATTGGGATTGACCGATTAAAGGAAGATCGGATTACCCAATCCATTGATCAAATTATTCAATCTAATTTGGTTTCTGATAGTACTTCAATTCAAGCGTTACCTGAACCTCATGCTTTTAAAGAAGCAGAGCGTGTGGCAACATATCTTTTAGCAAAATAATCAGGTTGCTTTTGTGATTTATATTTTTATTCTCCTGTTGGTCTTAGTCATGGCTTTTAGTTATAAATATGCGTGGTGGAAACCAGCGGTAGATTGGAAACGACCTCGTGTGTTGATGTATCACATGGTCAGGGATCATATTGATGGTGCCAAGTTTAATAAATTACGGGTAAAACCGGCGGAATTTGAAAAGCAGGTAGCATGGATGAAAGCAGAAGGCTTTCATTTTGTGACTATGCAGGAATTACAACAAAATTGGGGTAGATACCCTGAAAAAACCGTGGCCATTACCTTTGATGATGGTTATTTAGATAATCTGGAATATGCCTATCCTATCCTGGAAAAATACCAGGCCAAAGCCACGATTTATGTGGTGGTCGACCGTCATGACCGAGATTGGTCAACCTATAAAAAAGCCCATCATAATAGTGGCGAACTGGCGCGTGAGCCAAAACTGAATGATGAGCAAGTGAAGTTGTTAGCAAATTCAGGTCTGGTGGAAATTGGTTCGCATACCATGACCCATGCCAATTTAGCTAAACTGAGTGATGAAGAGTGTCTGGCAGAATTAATCCAATCCAAGCAAGCCCTTGAAGCAGTAATCCGGCAACCGGTGACAAGCTTTGCTTATCCTTTTGGTATTTATTCCGGGCGTGATGTGGACATGGCAAAGCAAGCCGGTTATAGCAATGCAGTAACCACAAAAGAAGGCATAGATTCAGAGCAGCTTGATTTTATGCAGTTACAGCGTATTAAAATCAGTGGTAAAGATTCATTGTTTACAGTGAAATTGCGCTTGAAACTGGGTAAACGAGAGGGCTAGTCAATGAAAGTAACGTTGGTTATGGCAGGTGATGAAGAGGGTGGTTTAGAAAAACATGTTGTTGAATTAGCTCATACTCTAATGAAACATCATCAAGTCACAGTTATTGCGCATGAAAAGTACCGTAGTCGTTTAAAAACAAAATTTATAGCGATTGATCTTTCTAGGAGTAGAAGAAATATTATTGTTTTATATCAAATCTATAAAGCATTGAAAGGACTTCAGTCTGATATTATACATGTACATGGTAATAAAGCTGCTGTAATGGTGGGAAGTATTTTAAATTTTCTACCTAGCAAAAGTGTTGCAACTTTACATAGTCGCAAAAAAAATACCAAAATGTTTAAAGGTTTTGATGCTGTGATTGCAGTGAGTCCTAATGCTTCAGAAATTTTAAAACATCCTAATAAGCATATTATTCTAAATGGAATTGAACCGCCTAAACTTAATCCTGAGATTAATAAAGTAACTCCACCTGTTGTTTTGGCTGTAGGAAGATTAGTGCCTGTTAAGGGTTTTGATCTTTTAATTCAAGCATGGCAAGGCATTCCAAATGCACAGCTTTGGATTGTAGGTGATGGTTTTGAAAAGCAAAAGTTGGCAACATTGA
This sequence comes from Acinetobacter sp. NS-4, assembly GCF_037402435.1. Classification (NCBI taxonomy): domain Bacteria; kingdom Pseudomonadati; phylum Pseudomonadota; class Gammaproteobacteria; order Moraxellales; family Moraxellaceae; genus Acinetobacter; species Acinetobacter sp. NS-4. The sequence goes on from NZ_JBBEUE010000017.1 coordinate 75,277, forward strand.
TTAATGAACTTGCTCTGGAAAGGAGTGTAAAGTTACTGGGTTTTCGTAGCGATATTACTGATTTGATGCAGCAAGCTTCTCTTTATGTGATGTCATCTCATTATGAAGGATGTCCATATACCATGATAGAGGCTTTGCTTTGTAAAACACCTATGATATCTACAGCTGTAGGGGCAATGACCCAAATTTTACCTAAGCAGTACCTCTGTGCTGAAAATGATGCAAATGCATTACATCATTTGATCGTACATACCTTAGAAAATTTAAAACAAGTAGAGCAAGACTTCATCCCAGTATTTGCTGATGCAGAAAAAAACTTAGTTTTAGATGGGATGGTCAAAAATATTGAACAAGTTTATCAACAGGTGTTAAATGAGTATTCATAAACCTATTATTTTGATACTGACAGATGGTAGACCTGGTCATGAGACGCAATCAATCGGCATATCAAAGCTATTAAATCATGAGCAATCATATGAAATACAGTTTTTAAAGATTCAGCAACCGTCAAAACTAGTAAAAGAATTATTTAAAAAAGTATATTCATTGTTACCCCAATCTTGGATGTTAAAACATTTTCTTTTAGCTGAGCAAATTCAGAAATTATCTTCATTATCAAATATTGAATTTATAGTTTCTGCTGGTGGAGATACTCTACTACCAAATGCTTTACTAAAATCTATACTTCAGTATCAGAATAAGAAAGTAAAAAATATTATCGCGACCTCATTAAGGGGAATGCCTTTATCTGCATTTGATCTAGTGTTTACAATTGATGAGTCAAAAAAGGATATTCCTCCTTATATTTATTATCCAATTGCACCCAATAAATTAATTAGTTTTAATTTGAATCAAGATATAGAAAATGCACGTAAAGTTTTAAATCTTAACTCAAACTCACACTGTTGGACGATCTTGATTGGTGCTGATACTGCAGATGTGAAGATTGGATGTGTGAGACATTGGGTAGAAATGCTTCAAAAATTAAGTGCTAATTATCCAAATGATCAAATTATAGTAACTACCTCAAGACGAACCCCAAAAACTTTTGAACGAGGTTTGAAGAATTTAATACAACAATCGAATATTCAGCTTGTTTTAGTGGGTGAGGGGAATCAAACACCAATTCAAGACTTAATCTATGCGGCTGATTATGTGGTGTGTTCTCCAGATTCAACATCAATGGTAAGTGAAAGTTTGATGGCTGAAAAAAAGTTACTAGTGCCATTATTTATAGATAGTAATTTAAGCACTGAGTTTGTTACTTATTATGAAAAAATTAAAGAATTTGTTGTCTGTTTAAATGATGTCAGTCGTGTTGATGATTTTTCATTAATAAATATACGCACTATAGTACATAAAGATAAATTGGCGCAATTATTTCAGGAAGCATTACGACGTTAATTTGAAATGGATTGTCTTCTAAAAAATTGATTTTTTAGCTAGGGCA